>NZ_VPCW01000004.1:0-190371 GCF_013418015.1 Acinetobacter sp. YH12211 | reverse complement strand
TGTTCAAATGGCGATTCAGCGTTTAATTGGTTTTGGGAAAAAAGAAGAGTTTAAGGAAATTTTGGCAATTTTAAGAAAGCAGAATCCTGATAGGATAAGGGTTCTGTGAAATTTGTCGTGTACAGAGAGAAAAAATAATAAAACTGTACTAAAAATATTTTGCGCTGATACTGCAATTGGCATTTCAAAAAGGCTTGCGTTGCCGCAAGCTCAAATGAAGTGCTGCAGCTTTTATTCTGAAATAAAAATACGTGCCGAAGCCGTGGCATTCCCTGTCGCGTATGAACCTGCAGGTGCATCGGTAAAGCGACCATCGGCGGCCATAATAATTTGACGTTGTGGGCGTTTGTTTGCCGCCACTTGATGACTACTGGCAGTGTAACTCTCTGACTGCGCAATCACTTGAGCATTTTGACTCTGAGTATTGCTATTGTTATTTGCCGTAATCGCATTGTTATTAGCACTTGCACTAACACCGTTGGCATACAGGTTGCTATAACGACTGGTCACACGACGTACATAGTCCTGAGTTTCACGAAAAGGTGGTACACCGCCGTATTTTGCAACATTGCCTTCGCCCGCGTTATAACCCGCCAAAGCTAAAGTGGTGTTGCCATTAAAGCGTTTGAGTAACCAAGCCAAGTATTTTGCACCCGCCATAATGTTTTCATGCGGGTCATAAGCGTTGCTGACATTAAAACGTCGTGCTGTCGCAGGCATGAGCTGCATTAGACCTTGTGCACCGACAGGCGAGCGGGCGTTGACATTAAAACCTGATTCGGTATGCATCACTGCTTTAATTAGACCTTCTGAAACACCGTGTTGTTGTGCTGCTTGCTGAATAATGTGGTCAAAGGCGTTTTTATTGCGGCTATAACTTGGCAATACCGACGCTTCGGAATTGCCCCAGTTGCGATAACTGTGAATATTGCTGTCTGGATAATATGTGACTTTTACTTTTGTCAGTGAACGATCTGCACTTTTGCGGTTAGTCAGCAAGGTACTGCCATTACTGTCCTTATACATATAAATTTGACCTGCGTGCGTTGTCGTTGCCAAAGGCATGATGCTGGCAGTCCCCAAAATATACAGTAAAAAGGCATTAATTTTATTGTTCATGCTGTGAATACACTAAAAGCTGTCCCCAAACAGTTAATAGGAGTTTAACAAAAATCTCACAGATGAAAAGGCTTTGTACAAATTCATTTACAGTAGTGTCGAAAAAAATCAAGCTTAATTGCTGACAGAGTAATCAAAAAAAATATTTATTTTTTTTTAATTGGATCAGCTTGACACACTTAAGTGTATGATTTTAAATTAAAATAAAATCGATCAAAAAGTAATCAATTTAAAGAGAAGCCTTAGAATAACGGCAAGAGGCGTTGTCAAGTTGTTTTAAATCCACAAAGTTATCCACAGCTTTTGTGGAAAACTGTGGAAAAGTCCAAAAGATAAGCATCTTGGCGAAAAAGTGAACCTGAGGGTTCAAACTTGCCACAGAAAAAAACGATCTGCGCAGATAGAAATAAAGTGTGTAAACAGAAATGAACGCGCAGTCAGAAATTAAGTTCTCTGACGAAAAGGAAGATTGCGATGAAATTACATTCTTTTGATGCGGGATTGGTCTGAATCGGCTAAAATTGCGCGGTAATTTTTTTCATGGGTTAATCGCGTCTATGTTCTCACCAGTTGAGTCCGATCAAGGCTTTAATTTCAAACCAGAACTTCCAACCAGCTCTGCGTATTATCGTTTGTTGAAAAAGCTGCGTCGCCAAGTCGGGCATGCGATTCGTGACTTCAACATGATTGAAGATGGCGATAAAGTCATGGTGTGTATTTCTGGTGGTAAAGACAGTTATACCTTGCTGGACATTATGTTGCAGTTCAAGCGCATCGCACCCATCAATTTTGATGTGGTGGCTGTGAACTTAGACCAAAAGCAACCGGGCTTCCCTGAAGATGTATTGCCGCGTTATTTAGAAGAAAATAACATCCCATATTACATTTTAGAAAAAGACACCTATAGCATCACCAAGCGTTTAACGCCTGAAGGTAAAACTTACTGTGCAGTGTGTTCGCGTTTGCGTCGTGGTTCTTTGTATGGCTTTGCGCAGGAAATAGGGGCAACCAAAGTGGCGCTTGGGCATCACCGTGATGATATTTTGGCGACTTTTTTCTTAAACTTGTTCCATGGCGGTAGCTTAAAAGCCATGCCACCGAAGTTGTTGTCATCAGACAAGAAAAATATGCTGATTCGTCCACTGGCTTATGTGGAAGAAAAAGACATCATTAAATATGCAGAAATGCGTAAATTCCCAATTATTCCGTGTAACTTGTGTGGTTCACAGGAAAACTTACAGCGTGCCATTATTAACGACATGTTACGTGAGTGGGATAAAGCACATCCTAAGCGTTTGCACAGTATTTTTGGCGCATTACAGAATGTATCGCCATCGCAGTTGGCAGATCGTGAATTATTCGACTTTGAAGCGTTAGACAGCCAGCGCGTATTTGATTTTGCCGATCAGGCCGAACAAAACGCAGCAGAGCAAAACAAACGCATCAATATGGTCAATTTAGGCTACGCTGCAGACTAAGCGATAACAGCCTGTCAATCCCTTTAAAATGTAATCAACACCAAGCCAGAGCTTGGTGTTTTTTTATGAATTTGATTTATTTGAGAAAGTCGTCATTTCGACTAAAAATACAAAAACTGAACGTCCCGTACAAAATTTCTTAGCCTTTCACGAAAGGTTCATGCTATAACAATCAGCAAGCAAAACAGCTTAATAATGATGGTGTCTGGATAGACAACACACATGCACAAATATATTGAGGAAAAATCATGCCTGCTTTTTTAACTGATGATTGGTTTGCAACTGTAGAAAATTTAACGGCTCAAGCTGGTGATTTAAACCTACCTCCAGCACTTGCAAATCTGGCAATTAACTTAGTGGTGACTGATGCTGCAGGCAACACAGAATTGTCTTTAGAGGGCGGTAAAATCCAAAAAGGTTTGGCGGACAACGCAAAAACAACATTAAATATGGATGCGGAAACTTTACGTAAAGTATTCCTAGAGTTTGACATGGCGGCTGCTATGCAAGCCTTTATGACAGGTAAAATCAAAGTACAGGGCGATATGTCACAATTAATGGCATTACAAACTGCAAAACCAAGCCAAGAACAAAAAGACTTATTTAAGAAGATTCTTGAGCAATCTGCTTAATTCAAGCGATTTACGCTGTAGCAGGCGAATTTCCCGCTATAGTACAAAAAAGCCTAGCTGAAGTATCAACTAGGCTTTTTTATGCACTGCAGCTTTAACAGCGCATTATTCATGTTTGAATTGCAGCTGATATACACTGCAACTCAATCACGCGAGGTAAATTTTAGATATTCACCAATTGCGGTGTGGTCTTAATATGCTCAAGGTAGGCGCGAATACGAGTCACATATTGCACTGCTTGACGATAACGACCGTTGCTCGCTTTGTTACGGTCTAAATACGCATATAGGTTAACCCAATTGTTCGGGTTTTTGCCTTGTGAGCGAATACGCTTCTGAATTTGACTGACTGCACCAGGACCCATGTTATAAGCGACTAGGGCATACCAGTTACGATCAGGAAATGGAATATGCTCATAACGGCTCAGCATTTGGTCATAATACTTAGCACCACCCTGAATACTTTGTGCAGGATCGGTACGGTTGCTTACGCCCATCGCTTTGGCTGTATTATTGGTCAGCATCATAATACCGCGCACACCTGTTGGCGAAACCGAGTTGGGTTTGAGGTAAGATTCCTGATAACCAATTGCCGCCAAAAGATGCCAGTCTAAATCGTACTGCGTGGCAGTCTTTTTAAAGTTGGCCTTATATAAAGGTAAACGATTACGCAAATCCCGCTGGATCACATCCCACGATTCTTGTTTGACCACATTACGATTATA
Source organism: Acinetobacter sp. YH12211 (assembly GCF_013418015.1). NCBI lineage: Bacteria > Pseudomonadati > Pseudomonadota > Gammaproteobacteria > Moraxellales > Moraxellaceae > Acinetobacter > Acinetobacter sp. YH12211. The sequence continues at coordinate 186,418 of NZ_VPCW01000004.1, read as the reverse complement.
AAATGAAGCCAATTGGGTAATTGAGCCGTTTTGCTTGCCACGACAAACAAAGTTGCTTGCGGTTTGGCTAAGAGGATCATCTGCGTGTTTAAACACCCAGTTCAGCTCACTATTTAAACCATTACGCTTTAAAGTATTTAAATCGCCGCAACTGGCAGAAAATGCCGTGAGTTGCTGCTTTTCGATGCTTTGGATACTCGACGTGGTCATGGCAAAGTTCGCTTTACCAGAAGACACCCATTTTAAAGCGGTCGCATTGTCGCTTACCGTTTTAAATTCGAGTTTCACATTCATGCTGTCGGCATAGTTACGCACAAGGTCATAACCAAAGCCATGTAAATGTTGTCCATCTTTAAACACTGTGGTTGGATTTTCCACAGACACAACGGTCAATTTGTTCTGATTGACGACGCTGTCAAATTGATGAACGGCTTTGCCTGCGTTAATACTGTGGAATGGGAGAAGAACAGTACTGAAAGCGAGGACTTTGAATGGGAGGCGATTAAAAAATGAGTGAAGGCTAAGCCTAGACCCAGACGTTGAACTACTGTGCATGTTGGCTCCGCTACAAGTAATTTATGCCCTAAAAAGCAAAGGCAACACACCTTAAACTTTTTCAAGTTTGATAAATTCAATAAGGGTTGGGCAGTCATGACGTCATTCAAAATGACTTGGGATTAAAGGGAAAATGTGTAAAATTTATACACAGGTTAAAAAGTGATCAAAACTAAAAGATGTGCGAATAATAAAGATGAAAATTTTGGATGTCAAATTTTGTACATAAATTTTTTGAAAAATGTAACATAAGATATTCATTTCATTGAGAAATAAATTTTATAAATTTTTATTGTGTATAAAAATGCAATAAAATATAGGATTGATGTTAACCAAATGTAAAAAACTGGCTGCAAAAACACCATGAAATCTAACTTAATTACACGTTCTGGACACGATAAACTCGTGGCAGAGTTACAGCATTTGTGGCATGAAGAACGCCCTGAAATCACCAAAAAAGTAAACTGGGCGGCAAGTCTCGGCGATCGCTCTGAAAACGCAGATTACCAATATAACAAACAGCTTTTGCGTAAAATTGACCGTCGGGTACGTTATTTGGGCAAGCGTTTAGAAGAGCTGCGTATTGTCGATTTTGCACCAGAACAAGAGGGTAAAGTATATTTTGGCGCATGGGTCGAAATTGAAAATGAACAAGGCGAGCAAAAGACCTTGAGAATTGTGGGCGTGGATGAAATTTATGATCATCATCCACAACATATTTCGATTGATTCACCTATGGCTAGAGCTTTGTTGTCTAAACAGGTAGATGATGAGGTGGAAGTGCAGACGCCGTTAGGCAAAAAGAGCTGGTTTATTAATTCGATACGCTATGAAAAGCCTGAAATTGCAGAAAATGACTGATTTTTGATTTTATTTTGAACATTTGGATCATAATTTTTAGAAAATATTTGCCAAGCTGAATTTTTCTTTATATGATAGCCGCCATTGGAAGCGTGGCAGAGCGGTTTAATGCACCGGTCTTGAAAACCGACGAGGGTGTGAGTCCTCCGTGAGTTCGAATCTCACCGCTTCCGCCAAATATCAATGACTTAGCCCTGACATACTCAGGGCTTTGTTGTATTTGGGGTTTATGCAAGGTAAGCCTGTAGTAAGCATAATAAAAACTTGGTTTGAGTTTAAATTATTGTTCAAGACTAAATACAATCTCAAATTGGATACCATCCCAAATAGTTAATTCACCGATCCAATTGGTTTTTGCATTAAATCTTTTAGGGTATTGGCTGCCATCTTTGCCATCTAAAATATTTTGAAAATCCGAGCTTTTATCGAGCATAGCTATAATAGGTCTAATTTTTAATTTTTCTTCTAATGCTAGATCAAGGTTTTTCTTAAATTCATTACGTCCATTACCAGACCATCTATCAATACGGTCACGATAAACCTGTTTTCTTTCAGTTGGATGTTTAGATAATAAAGGTTTATGACCCCATAAACTAACAATTAGCTCATTATTAGAGCTAATTGAAGATACTGACCAGTTCGGATTTTTAAGATCAGCATCAAATTTTTTAAACTCAGAAACGATACCCACAATAATACTCATATTCAAATTAATCCTTATTTAAGATATGCTGAACGGCATAAATTACAAGTATTTAAGGTTAATAAATGTCTGATACTCCGACTGTTTGGGGTGTACACATGGGCGTACATGTTGGAACTGAGCCAGTTGAAAAAAATTACATTGGAATTGGCTGGTCAGAGTTAGGTGATTTAAGTCAGATTGATGCTGATAGGGAAGCCTTTAAATTTGCTTTGCAAGCAAAGCAACCTGATTCTTCAATGCCTTCTATCCGAACTCAGGTAGCCACAATTTACAGATTTATGCATGTGGTAAAAACAGGAGATTATGTGGTATACCCATGCAAATCGGATAGATTGGTCTATATTGGTATTATTAGTGGAGATTATGAGAGAGCTAATTCTGAAGACGAAGATGCTTATTTAAATCGTCGTCCTGTAACATGGCTAACACCTAATGGAGTCCCACGTAACAATTTTTCTCAAGTAGCGTTATATGAAATTGGTGCTTACATTACGTTGTTTGAAATTAAGAAAACAGCAGGTGATTTTTTAAATGCTGTAGGTATTGAATACCAAGCTACAATAAATAAAGACCCAATAGTTGAGTTACAAGAGCAAGAATTAGAACAAGAAGAAATACCCGATGATGAAACAGTAACTAAAGTAATTAATGAAACAGCAAAATATTCAACTGAAGATTTTATTATTCGCAGATTACATCAACATTTAAACGGTTATCAGTTTGAAGAATTTGTCGCTCATTTGCTTGAATGCATGGGGTATGTTGCTAGGGTTACTCAGAGGTCGGGTGATGGCGGTGTTGATGTTATTGCTCACAAGGATACACTTGGCTTCGAACCCCCTATTATTAAGGTTCAATGTAAAAAAACTTTAACATCTAATGGCTTACCTGAAATAAATCAACTTTTAGGTACTCTTGAAGATGGCGAATATGCTTTATTTGTTAATCTTGGAAGTTATAGTAATCAAGCAAAGAGTAAAGCTACGAATAAATCACGGTTAAGACTTATTGATGGTAAAGAGATTGTAGAGTTAATTTATCGTTATTATGAAGATTTTAAACCACAATATAGAGCTTTAATCCCTTTAAAGCAGGTTTTTATTCCTGATATTGGTGACTAATTCCTGGTATCGTCAGGATTTGTTGCCTAAACATTCAGAAGCCGAATTTTCCGAAATCCATTCAAATTTAAGTAACAACTCGGATATGTGGTCTGTCTAAGTCCGTAAATTTATTTAATGTAGTCATACGTACATGAATCTTAAAAGAAAATTCTACTTTTAGATTATTTTATTTTAGGGGGATTACGATCTTCCAATAATTTGATGCAATTTAGCTAAAACTTCCTTTTAACAAAAAACCAGTGAATTTTACAATTCACTGGTTTTTGAAATGACATTATGTAGAGCGCATGGGCCGATGTACTACCCAAGCGGCATAAAGCAATTAATTAATCGAATCATCCAAGTTTGGAGCTAACCAACGCTTCGCTTCATCTAAACTCCAGCCTTTACGCTGTGCGTAATCTTCAAGCTGATCTAACGAGATTTTACCTGCGTTAAAGTACTCAGAAGCAGGGTTGGCATAGTAGAAGCCACTCACAGATGAAGGCGGCCACATCGCAAAGCTGCTGGTCAGCTGTGTGCCAATCTTTTCAGTCGAACCTAACCAGTTAAACAGTGTGGCTTTTTCAGAGTGCTCAGGGCACGCAGGATAGCCCGGTGCAGGACGAATCCCTACATATTTCTCTTTAATCAGCTCTTCATTGCTTAGCTGCTCATTTGGCTGATAGCCCCAGAATTCTTTACGAATACGCTCATGCAAATGCTCAGCAAACGCTTCTGCAAAACGGTCACCCAAAGACTGCACCAAAATGGCAGAATAATCATCCCCTTTGGCTTTAAACTCATTGGCCATTTCCTCCGCACCAAAAATCGACACGGTAAAGCCGCCCAAGTAATCTTGCCCTTGCTCTGCAGTTGCAACAAAGTCTGCCAAAGACAAGTTTGGTTTGCCTGTGACTTTGTCAGACTGTTGGCGAATATGATGGAAGGTGTGCGTTACTTGATCACGTGCTGCATCATATACTTGTACTGAATCTGCCGCAGAACGGTTGGCAGGGTAAATCCCAAAGACTGCACGTGCATCAAAGCGATTATTTGCAATAATATCTTTGAGCATGGCTTGCGCTTGGTTATATAAGTCGGTTGCAGCTTCGCCCACCATGTCATCTTCCAAAATTTTCGGGAATTTGCCCGCCAAACTCCAAGAAATAAAGAATGGTGTCCAATCAAAGTATGGCAACAAGGTTTCAAGCGGATAATTGGTTAGCACTTGTGTACCAATCAAGTTTGGTACTGCAGGTGTATAGTTGTCCCAATCAATTTTTAAACCATTGTCGATGGCTTCTGCATACGACAATTTCGCAGCTTTTGGTTGCTTATTGGCAATACGTTCACGAATTTTAGCGTATTCCGCACGGTGCTCTGCAACAAAAGCAGGTTTCATTTCAGGAGAGAGTAAGGTTGTCGCAACACCAACGGCACGCGAAGCGTCGGCAACGTAAATGACAGCATCGTTTGAGAACTGTGGATCAATTTTAACTGCAGTATGTGCTTTAGATGTGGTTGCGCCACCAATCAACAATGGAATGTTAAAGCCTTTACGCTGCATTTCTTTGGCAACAAAAACCATTTCATCTAAAGATGGGGTAATCAGACCAGACAAGCCAATGATATCGACTTTTTCGTCAATGGCAGTTTGCAGGATTTTTTCTGCAGGTACCATCACACCGAGATCGACAATATCGTATCCATTACAGCCCAAGACTACGCCCACAATATTTTTACCAATGTCGTGAACGTCACCTTTTACCGTTGCCATCAAGACTTTACCTTTAGACTGACCTTCGGTTTTTTCAGCTTCGATGTACGGGTTGAGCCATGCAACGGCTTGTTTCATCACACGGGCAGATTTCACCACTTGTGGCAGGAACATTTTACCTGCACCAAACAAGTCACCGACCACGTTCATGCCATCCATCAACGGGCCTTCAATCACATCTAATGGACGTTTGGCTTTCAGGCGCGCTTCTTCGGTGTCTTCATTAATAAAGGTGGTGATGCCTTTAACTAAAGCGTACTCAAGACGTTTTTCGACAGATTCACTACGCCATTCTAAGTTTTCTTCGGCTTTTTGTGCGCCTGATTGACCACGATATTTTTCTGCCACTTCTAGCAGTTTTTCTGTGGCATCCTGACCGCTTTCACCTTGGTTCTGGTTCAGAATAACGGCTTCAACTGCTTCTTTCAGTTCTTTCGGGATGTCATCGTAAATTGCCAACTGACCTGCGTTGACAATCCCCATGGTCATGCCTTGCTGAATAGCGTGATATAGGAATACCGCGTGAATGGCTTCACGTACAGGTTCGTTACCACGGAATGAGAAAGATACGTTCGATACACCGCCTGAAATCATGGCATGCGGCAGGTTTTGTTTAATCCAGCCTGTGGCTTCAATAAAATCGACTGCGTAGTTGTTGTGTTCTTCAATACCTGTCGCAACTGCAAACACGTTCGGGTCAAAAATAATGTCTTCGGCAGGGAAGCCAACATCATTGACCAAAACGTCATAAGAGCGTTTACAAATTTCGCGCTTACGTGCCACAGTATCGGCTTGTCCGACTTCGTCAAAGGCCATAACAATGACAGCTGCGCCGTATTGGCGGCAGAGGCGGGCTTTTTCGACAAACTCGTCATAACCTTCTTTTAAGGAAATAGAGTTGACAATGGCTTTACCTTGTACGCATTTCAAGCCTGCTTCAATGATTTCCCATTTAGAGGAGTCAATCATGATAGGTACGCGAGAAATATCAGGCTCAGATGCCACCAAGTTCAGGAAGTGCACCATCGCGCCTTCTGAATCGAGCATGCCTTCATCCATGTTGATGTCGATGATTTGCGCACCACTTTCTACCTGTTGACGAGCAACATCTAAGGCTTCGGCAAAGTTTTCTTCACGAATTAAACGCAGGAATTTTTTAGAACCTGTGACGTTGGTACGTTCGCCCACGTTTACAAATAAAGAGTCATCATAAATGTTAAATGGTTCTAAACCACTTAAACGGCATGCAGGTTTAATCTCTGGAATTTTACGCGGTGGAATGTCTTTTACCGCATTGTAAATCGCGCGGATATGATCAGGCGTTGTACCACAGCAACCGCCTGTAATATTGATCAAGCCGCTTTCAGCAAATTCTTTGAGGAAAGCTGCGGTTTCTTCAGGCGTTTCATCATAACCACCAAATGCGTTGGGTAAGCCCGCGTTCGGGTGTGCAGAAACAAACACATCGGCAACGTCTGAAACGGTTTTAACGTGTGGACGCATGGCATCTGCGCCCAAAGCACAGTTAAAACCAATTGAAAGTAAATCGCCATGACGTACCGAGTTCCAGAAAGCTTCTGCAGTTTGACCCGTTAAGGTACGTCCTGAAGCATCGGTAATGGTACCTGAAATCATCAACGGCAATTCACGCCCGAGCTGTTTAAACACTTCTTTGACCGCAAAAATCGCAGCTTTACAGTTTAAGGTGTCAAATACAGTTTCAATGAGCAGGATATCTGCACCACCTTCAATTAAGGCATGCGCAGCTTCAATATAGTTTTCTTTGAGTGCATCAAAGCTAATGTTACGAAATGCAGGGTCGTTTACATTTGGTGAAATTGAACAGGTACGCGATGTTGGCCCAAGTACACCTGCCACAAAACGTGGTTTGTCTGGTGTTGAATATTTTTCACAGGCAGCTTTGGCTAAACGCGCTGCTTCGCGGTTAATTTCTGGAACCAAATCTTCCATGTGATAGTCAGACATAGAAACGCGTGTGCCGTTAAAGCTGTTGGTTTCAATAATGTCTGCACCCGCATCTAAGTAGGCTTCGTGAATACCCTGAATAATGTGCGGTTGGGTCAGTACCAATAAATCATTGTTGCCTTTGAGGTCATGTGCCCAATCTGCAAAACGCTCACCACGATAATCGGCTTCTTCCAATTGATGGCGTTGAATCATAGTACCCATAGCACCATCGATAATTAAAATTCTTTGGGCAAGAAGCGCTTTCAGGGTGGTAAGCGTGGACATAAAAAACCCTTTATGACTGAATTCGAAATGAGCGCTATTTTAGCAGAGTTCGCACGGCTTTCGTGCACTTGAAGCGACCAGAGAGAGTGGAAGTCGTAAAAATAGTGCATAAAGCAGTATTTTTAGGATTTTGCTGTAGCTTTTGAACCTAAATAAAAGTTGTGATGAGGAACATTCTAATTTTGATTTTACTTTGATGCGTCATCGCTTTGTCATATTGCTCAGGCAAAATTGGCTCACGGTGAATTTTGTCTGACACTTTAGGCAAATATGACAAAGGTGTAACAATCTAAATTTGAGAGAATGGCATAAGAAAAGTAGGTTTATTTATTCTAAGTGTTTAAATTTAAAAGTTAATTTTAATTTTATGCACAAAAAATACAGCTTAAAGTGTGAAAATAAAGTATGAAAGTTGCTTTATATAACAGCTCTTTGTCATATAATTGTCACAATTTAATTGAACAATAAGGGGATTTTAAATCCTCTTTTCTGCTTGCATGAATTCTAATCCAACTCCTGTAGATTCAGCACACAAGTCGACCACTAAATCGACCAATGTTCATGTGCCTACACCGAAATTTTTTATGCCGGTGTTTTTAACGATCATCGTTTCTACCCTTATTTATATTGGTTTCCAATTGTCTGCGGACTTATCCCACGTGCCTGCGCTGAGTATGTACTCGGTGATTTTATTGGCGACCGCTTTATTCATTGCCTTAGGCTTTGAATTTGTGAATGGTTTCCACGACACAGCCAACGCAGTGGCAACGGTCATTTATACTAATGCCTTGTCTGCACCTGTGGCAGTAATGTGGGCGGGTTTCTGTAACTTCCTTGGGGTGATGGTCGCCAGTGGTGCAGTTGCCTACGGTATTATTGCCTTACTTCCAGTCGAACTAATTATGAATGTCGGTTCAGGCGCAGGCTTTGCCATGGTTTTTGCCATGTTGATTGCCGCGATTGTCTGGAACTTGGGAACGTGGTACTTCGGTATTCCTGCTTCAAGTTCGCACACTTTAATCGGTTCGATTTTAGGTGTGGGGATTATGAACTACTTGATTAACTCAGGTGCGGGTGCAAGTGGTGTAGATATGGAACAAGTCATGAAAGTGGGCAAGGCTTTATTGTTCTCGCCACTGATTGGTTTTGCTTTTGCTGCGATTTTGTTCTTCTTGGTGAAAAAAATCTTCAAGAAACAAATGGAGTTGTTCCAGCCACCTGAAGGCAATAAGCCACCACCACCACTGATTCGTGCCATTCTAATTTTTACTTGTACTGGGGTAAGTTTTGCGCATGGTTCAAACGATGGTCAAAAGGGCATGGGTTTAATCATGTTGATTTTGATCGGGATTGTGCCGTTGGCGTACTCGTTAAATAAAGAGTTAGGCCAAAACCACATTCAATCGTTCCAGCAGCTTTCAACGCAAACGGCTGATGTGATTTATCCACAACATGCCGATATGCCAGATGAAAAAGCGCGTCAGATTATTACTAGTTATATTCAGACCAAAGAAATTACTCCTGAAGTCGTGCCTGCTTTGGCAAGCTTAACGGATCATTTGGGTGAGCGTGTGGGTCAATATGGCAACTTGAAAGATGTGCCTGAAGCTGAAGTAGCAGAAATGCGTAATGATATGTATTTAAGCACGACTTCATTCAAGCGTTTAGACAAAGCCAATGCCTTGCCTGAAATGTCGGAAGAACAGAAAAAAGTGGTTAAAAGCTACCGCAGCCATTTAGATTCATTTTTACAATACATTCCAACTTGGGTCAAAGTTGCCGTTGCCTTAGCACTAGGCTTGGGTACGATGGTCGGCTGGAAACGTATTGTGGTGACTGTTGGTGAACGTATCGGTAAGCAGCACATGACTTATGGTCAAGGTATGTCTGCCGAGCTTGTGGCAATGTCAACTATTGCTGCTGCAGATGGTTTGGGGATGCCAGTTTCAACTACACACGTACTGAACAGTGCGGTGGCAGGTACCATGGTGGCAAATAAATCGGGTCTGAATTTCCAAATGGTGCGTACAATTCTTTCGGCTTGGATTTTCACTTTACCTGCGACAATTTGCTTATCGGGTAGCTTGTTCTGGTTGTTCTTAAAAGTGTTTTAATCCATTCAAAACTTTTTGAGTGGTTGAAAAAGCGCTGTGATGATACAGCGCTTTTTTATACCTGCAGATTAGTCTAAAGAAATATTTGCAGGCAAGTTTTTGAATAGATAGATTAGCGGTTTACATTACTTTTTAAATTTTTGGATGACTTTGTCCAGAGGTAATTTATCTGCAGCAAAGCCATAGAGCGCAGCGAAAGGTAGGGCAGTTCGTGCCAAATACGCCACGCGCCACAATCCACCATGGTTCGCACCTTCCATCATCAATTCGAGCGGATGCTCAAGTTTCACTTCAGGATTGGCTGCCGAGTTTGGATTGCGTAAGTCATGAATCCACAATGCCGCCATAATCGCATTGGTGGTTTCAGGGCTAAATGCTTCAACATCAAACAAACTTGCGCCACTAAATGCTGCTTTGAGTAATGGATTTTTGGTCACAGAGTGTGTGGTGGTCGAAGGTGCAATATTGATGCTGACATGCTGTCCTTGATGACGCGCTAAAATTGCACGCCATTGCTGGATGCGTTTTGCTAAAGCATAGTTTGGCCCTTGTTCAACCACCAAACAGTCGGCAATACCATAATGTTGACCATTGTCTGAAGCAATTAAATTATGCAGATTCTTTTGGAAGAAATGACTGCGTGAAATGGTTTCAATACTTTTGGTAAGTAGCTTTTGCCCTTGCGAACGCTGCTGAAACTTCTCTGCCGATGCGCTAATCACTTCTTCAGGAACGGCATAAACATCGGTTGGGGTACACATAAACATAAGGCTGCTATCAGCTTTGTGTTCGCTGACATATTGCATAATCGCATCCATTGCCATCGCAACACGCACGTGTTTTTCACCATCTAAATAGGCAATGGCTGCTAAATCTAGCGTTTGAGGTTTTTGAGCTAACCATTGTGCAATTTCTGGGGTTTGCGTTAGCAGATTTACACCCAACTGTTCTGTTAAAATATCAAGTGGGGTATCTGCCGCGAGTTGTGTTGTACTTGGTGCGTATAAGGTAGCATTGCCTTGTTGCACAGTGCTTAAAATTTTATTCCACACACGGCTGTTTGGTAAATCGACTGCAATAATATTGGCTTTCCATTTGGCTAACCATGTGAGTGGCCCTGCTTCTGAAGCTGCACCAAATAGCACCATGTTACGGTCAGACAAATCAAACCATTCAGGATGCGCCATTGCAGCATTTAACGCTTCGGCATGACTTGGTTCAATAATGCCTGCTGCTAGCCAAATTGCAATTTGATCTAGTAGAGCTTGACCTTGTAACTTTTGCCCACGATACGGCACATACCATTCGGGTGCTGCTTGGCTGCTGCCTTGTAATTTAAAGGTATGTAAAGTTTCAGTAGGCAAGAGCATGACATCTTTCAGCACATATTTTTGCTCATGACGATAAAACTCAAAACTTTGATGCGCTTTTCTTAAACCATCTTCTGCAATTTGAATTGCGTTAGCTTGTTCACGAATACCATTGGTCACGAGGGCTTTAAAGTATTTTGGATAGTGTTTACGCCAGTTTTTTTCTGCCAAAGCATCGACTGAGCTTTGATGATCGACTGTGGCTAAGGCTTCGGCAATAATTTGTTTGCCCGTGCTTGAGGTGCTGGGTTTATGATTTTCTGGATGAATTGGAAACTGTAAGCCATCGTAAGAAGTGGACATGCAAAAACTCGCAAACTAAATTGAAATTAATATACAGATGTATACATTATCTATGCCAAGTTGCGATATGGGGTAGCAAAAACTACCAAAATTGAGTGAAATTTGAATAAAAAAACCTTCACGAAGTGTAAAGGTTTTTAATGTGAATGAAATGTTGTTGAGATTTAAAGGTTAGTGTTTAAATGTCTAGGTTCGAATCATAAATGAGTCTGATGCTGTATCAACAATGTTTTATTCACTCAGACCAACAGCTTAACAACGTCCTTTTTTCGCCTGACCTGGAGGACAAAAATCACCATCACCATGCGGATGTTGGTGTGGATAATAGCCTTTCGGGTAGATCGTGCGGTCAGGATCAATCACCACACTGCCTTCAGGGGTATGTACGGCACAGGCGCTTAATCCTAGACTGAGTAACAGGGCGCTTAGAAGTGCAAACTTTTTCATGGCTGACTCCTGATTGCTTGATAGTTTTAGTCTTTATATTCTTAGTATAAGTGCTTGTCGAGTAACTGCATGTTATTTGTTGTGTGCTTTATGCTGTATTGGATCATTCAGATGCTTTCATCAATCAAAAATACTTATCAGCAGTTCATAAAATGACGATTGAAAGTCGTTTTTCCCAATGAGAGAGGCTGAAGATGAGAGGCAATAAATGATGGTGTTAAGCGGATTTATGAAAGCAGTCTATTGACGGATTTGAAAATTCTTTAAAGTAGCAACGACTCAGTGGTAGATGTACCGAGTCGTTATAGTTTCAAAAGTTAAAACGGCAGTTGCGCCAGTTTATTCAGGAAGTGAGGCAAGATGCGTGGTTCAATTAAAATAGTCACAATCACACCATAGGCCGCACCCCATAAATGCGCACTGTGATTAATATTGGAATTGCCGCGTTTACCCGACCAAATGCTATACGCTACATACAGTATTGCAAAAATAATGGCAGGCACTGGAATAAAGAACACGAAAATCAACTTCCACGGCTCAAACAAAATATAGGCAAACAACACCGCAGATACAGCACCAGATGCGCCTAAGCTGGCCCAACGATGGTCATTTTTATGCTTTAAATAACTTGGAATAATCGCGGCGATTAAACCACCCAAATAGAATAAAACAAAGCCTAAATCATAGACGTATTGGCGATAAAAACTTTCAATAATGCTGCCAAAGAAAAACAGGGTAATCATATTGAACAGCAAATGCGCACCATCGGCATGCACAAAACCATGGGTAATGAAGCGGTCATATTGACCACGTTGCATAGCAGGCGGCCAAAAAATCAGACGATTCATTAATTCTTGTTTGGAAAACGCCAACATAGACACAATGACCGTAATAATGATAATGGTCACGGTATGATTAAAAGGTAAATCGAGCATAAACGCCTATTCTTTTACTTGAATTCTGCTGTAATAATGCATCAAAACTGAGTTTGAGTCGAACTTTAGGAATAAATCCGACAATTTTGGTTGATTTTTTTTTATTCCCCCGCATCTTCAGTTAAAATAGCCACTTCAGCTTGAGGAAATTATTGTTATGTCGACTGAGAACAGCAGCACAGCAGTTGTAGATGAAATTCCAAACTTATTGATTACGCCAACTGCTCAAGAGTATTTGAAGGATTTATTGGCAAAGCAAAATACACTGGGTATTGGTGTGCGTGTTTTTGTGGAAAATCCTGGTACACCGCGTGCTGAATGTTGCATGGCTTATAGTGCGCCCGATGAAGTTGTACCTACAGACTACAAACAGGAATATCCAGACTTTCCTGCATTTATTGATACGCCGTCTATTCCGTATTTATTGGATGCCGTAATTGACTACAACAAAGACCGTTTTGGTGGTCAATTGACTTTCCGTGCACCGAACTCAAAAGTGCCACGCGTAGGCCCAGATGCTTCAGTAGAAGAACGCATTACTTATGTTTTACAGTCTGAAATTAACCCAGGTTTAGCAGGGCATGGTGGTAACTGTGCTTTGGTTGAAGTGGTTGAAGATGAAGAACACGGCTTAACTGCAGTATTGAAATTTGGTGGCGGTTGCCAAGGATGTTCAGCGATTGATGTGACTTTAAAGCAAGGTGTTGAAACAACCTTGAAACAACACGTACCTGAATTGATGCGTGTGGTGGATCAGACTGACCACAGTCAATCTGAAGGTGCTTATTTTAAATAAGCTCTAAGCCTCGCTTAAAAATAACCTCCTAAATTTTAGGAGGTTATTTTTTATCTGAAATTGTCAACAGACCCTATTCATTCGTTTGTAGATTTAAAATTTGTTGTGTTTTTTCAGAATAATAAAATTCCTCTAAATAATGGCGCGCACGTTGCTTTAAATAGCCTTCAGCGATCATTTTTTGAATGACTGGATTTAACAGTTGTTGTAATTGATGTTGGACTAGCGCTTCATCAATATTTAAGTCGTGCAATAACAAATCAAAAGGTCGTGCTTGATTGCGTACATACCACGCATACACACCATCATGCACTTGCTGTTTCAAATAGTCACTTTGGCGTAAATGATCCCAAATTTCATGTCCTAAATTGACAGTTTGAGATAGGTCTTGCACTTCAATATAGTTTTTTAAAACGGAAAGTGGCAAATCTTTAATTTTGTGCCATAAATTGGCTTGGAAGTGATACAGTTTTTCCTCATCAAAATGTTGATTAAGCACCGACTCGCTCATTTGAGTCAGCTTCTGCACATTTTTTTGCAAATAATGCTGAATGGTCTGGTCTAAATTGGTATCGGTAACGCTTTCCAAAACCGATTTACCCATTTTCATAAAACGCGATACGCCAGGCACGCTTTTGGCGATCACCGAATTATCCATATAATCCTGAATGGAATGTTGAATGAGTTGGGTAATCATGGCGGCAAAGGCAGGATTATTCACCACGGCTTTAATCAAACGCTGACGATGTCCACTTTTACTTGCAACATATTGTGCAATTTTGTCGATGGTCAGCACAGGTATCACATCGGCAATTTTACTGCTGTCATTAACAGGGTGTACCAGTGCAAAACGAATATGCTCAGCAATTTGTTCCACTAAAAATGAACTGGCAGGTGTATTTAAAATTTGATGTTGAATCAGTTGATGAATGGCTTCAGATGTCCATAAATCTTGTAAGCTTTGTTTGCGAAACCATTGGTAAAACTGCATAAATTCAGTTTGTACCATTTCACTTTGGTTAAATTCTTGATCTAAAAAATCAAGCTGAGCTTCAATTAGTTGCTCAATGATGGGATGTTTCTGCATGAAGGTTTTATATAATAATTAATTTAGAGGAATCAGTTTATCAGCAAGTGGGTTTTTTAGGTTCTGAGTTTTAGCCAGAAACGGCAAATAATATTGTGCGACTTGTTTTTCAGCTTCCAATAACGGCATGTGTCCAACATTATTAAGAATCACAGGTGTTTCGGCGCGTTTGAGTAAAGATTGTAATTCCTTCGCCACTTCAACATTAATAATGCGATCTTGCTTACCCCATAAAATCAGGGTCGGTGCTTCAATTGATCCTGCTAAACGTGCAAATGAGTCTGGAGTATAAATACGGTTGAGTTTGACAATTTGCTCAATTGCTTTACGGGTTTGTTCTGAGCGAGAAATCAGGACTTCTTCTTGCGCATGTTGAATTTGTGAGGTCATGGCAGGCGGGCTTTGCATGATTTGTTTGGCGACGTCGGCTAAATCGCCATGTTTGCTCACAATTAAGTCATTTAAAGATAATGGATTTTTGGTGTAAGGCGTATTAGCAAGTTTATAAATGCCTGCACTATTGAGTAAAAATAAACTTTGCGTATCAAAAGGATATTGCGAGGCATACACGGTTGCAATTGAGCCGCCTAAAGAATGTCCTGCCACGTGTAAGTTTTCTTCACAGTCAATTGCTTCAATAAATTGACGCAGTTGTGAAGTTACATTCGGAACTGAATTATCAAAATTGCTTGGAGTTTTGGTGTCACCGCTATTGGGTAAATCTGGAATAATCACATGATAATGTGGGGTTAAAAATTGCGCGACACGGTTCCAATTATCACGTGTGCCTGCCAAACCATGAATCAATAAAATTGTGGGTTTGCTGTGCGAGCCACCTTCGTTATAGCTCCAGACGACATCTCCAACACGAATGCTTTTAGAGCTTAGTCCTGCTTGTTTGCGCTGTTGCTGAAAATGATTTTGTAATAGTTTAAGTTCAGTTGCGTTGCTGTTACTGGCGTTATTGTTTTTTGTGAAGGTATATGGATTGGGCGCAGCGCTTTGCACAAGGCAAGATGTACTTAGTCCCAAAGCCAATAAAGTCGTATGTAGATAACGTGATCGAATAAATTTCATCATGAAAACGTCTTCCCCTGACGAACCCAAAACAGGCTCCAATAATGATAGGCACTAGCTCTTAGGTCTAATTGCACAAGTGTATTCTGTCTATTGTAGGCGTTTAAAAATGAAAGTCATCCCTTGCTTTTTTGATCAAAGCTTTGAAATTGGTAGAAAATGTGACCTATCTCAATAAAAAGTGAAAAAATTTATAACAAAAATGAATAAAGAAAAGCGCAGCTGCATATTTTTTTGCAAGTGACATTCATAAAAACTGGCTTTAGAATATCGCAACTTCAAAGATCGGTGGTAAATCAAGAATGCTAACAGCTCAAGAAGCTTTAGAACGTCTTAAACAAGGAAACCAACGTTTTGTTTCTGGTGATACCAGACATCCGAAGCAATTGTCGCACCAACAGCGTGCAGAAATGGCAGAAGACCAAAATCCATTTGCCATTATTTTAGGATGTTCAGATTCACGTGTTCCTGCAGAAATGGTATTTGACCAAGGATTGGGTGATCTTTTTGTAATTCGTGTTGCGGGCAACGTGGTTGCGCCATCACAGGTAGGTAGTGTTGAATTTGCGGCAGAGCGTTATGACTGTGCTGTGGTTGTTGTCTTAGGACACAGTCACTGTGGTGCAATTCAAGCGACAATTGATACTTTAATGTGCCCAGACTGTCCACCATCGGCAAATTTAATGTCGATTGTGAACCGTGTTCGCCCTTCAGTTGAAACCTTAATGCAGACTGAACTGAAAAATGATTTGGCGAAATTGTCTAAGCATGCAGTACGTTCCAATGTATTTGCATCGGTAAATCAATTGCGTCATGGTTCAGCAGTTTTAGAAAACCTGATTGAACAAGGTCAGTTGAAAGTAGTCGGTGCAGAATATTCACTGGAAACAGGTGAAGTGGTTTTTTTTGATTTTTAATCCGAACCGCACAGCAATTAGATTTTCCTCAAAGGCGCTTTATAAAGCGCCTTTGATATATGGATAAGCATTATTTAGCAAAATAGGCTGAGCTTTGGCATTTGGATGAATTAAATCTTTTTGCATCAATTGCTTATTGCCCGCAATACCTTCCATAAAAAATGGCAGTAATTTGACTTTATATTGCTGACTCACCACTTTATAGTTATTTTCAAATGCTTTGCTATACGCCGAGCCGTAATTTGGCGGCATTTTCATCCCAAAAATCACCACTTTCGCTTTGGCTTTTTGGCTATGCTGAATTAAGTTCGCTAAATTTTTTTGAATCATTTGTGGTGGTTGTCCACGTAAGCCATCATTCCCGCCTAACTCAATGACTACAACGTCTGGGCGATGGGTCTGCAGCAATTTAGGCAGACGCGCCAAAGCGCCGCTGGTAGTTTCGCCACTGACACTTGCATTGACCACTTTATGCTGTTTCGGATACTGTTGTTCTAAACGTTTTTGCAATAAGTGAACCCAACCTTGTTGTGGTTGTATGCCGTAACCTGCACTCAAGCTGTCACCTACAATCATAATGGTTTTTGCAGATACCACGAATGGGCTGAAACATAGTCCAAGCAGCAACACACACGGAAAGACACGACTAGTTAGATTGCGATTTTGCATAATGGGAAACGTATGACTCAAAACACTAAAGAATCTAATATCATGCCACAAACGATTATTTCTGCCCAAAATTTGACACAAAAGATACAACTTGCACAAAAACAATTGACCATTTTTGAGAATTTAAACTTCGATATTCAGGCAGGCGAACAAGTTGCCATTACAGGTCGTTCGGGTTCGGGAAAATCGACCTTATTGGGTATTTTGGCAACGTTAGATCAAGCCGGTAGTGGAAAATTGGTGGTATGTGGTGAGTCAATTGCAGAATTAAACGAAGAACAACGTGCAGAAGTTCGTTTAAAGCATATTGGTTTTGTGTTCCAGTCATTTCAGTTATTGCCGCATTTGACGGCACTGGAAAATGTGATGTTGCCACTACGTTTGCAGGAAAAATTTAAATATGCAGAAGCTGAACAAAAAGCGCTGAATTTGCTGAAACGTGTCGGTTTAGAGCGTCAGGCACAGCAAACGCCGAAAGTGCTTTCGGGAGGCGAGCAACAACGTGTCGCCATTGCACGTGCTTTAATTCGTGAACCTAAAATTATTTTTGCCGATGAGCCGACAGGAAATTTGGATGGTGAAACTGCAACTGAAATTGAGCAATTGCTATTTGAGTTGAACCGCGAGTTGGGCACAACTTTGGTGTTAGTCACGCATGACCCGAAACTGGCGGCACAATGTCAGCGTCACTATGCCTTAATTGATGGGCAATTGGTTGAGCAATTTGCAGCTAAGCCAACTGCTGCCATAACAGGAGGATGAAATGAACGCATTATTTCATCCGCTGTTAAAGCAGAGTTTTAAAAGCAGTGGTGTATATTTACTGATTATTGCGCTGACTTTAGCGATTAGTGCGACCACGGCCTTAAAGTTTAGCAATGAACAAATTCAAAATGCGGTAGCGTTGCAAGCGGCAGAAATGTTGGCGGGTGATTTAGTCCTGAGCGACAATGAACCCATTGCACAAGACTGGCAGGATCAGGCGACTGCACATCAGTTACAACAGTCGCATGTGACTGTATTTAGTTCGATGGCACATACTCAAGCACAATTTGTGATGGTGAATGTCAAAGCGATTGAGCACAATTTTCCGTTACGTGGTGAATTGAGGGTGAGTCCTGCAGCGGACAAGATTCAATCTGGTGAAATTTGGCTCAGCCAACGTGCCATGGATTTGCTTCACGTTAAACTTGGTGAAACGGTGAATATTGCCGATGCAGCATTTACCGTGACTGCCAAAATTGAACATGATTCTAATCAGGAACTCGGTTTTTCAGGTTTTTCGCCGACAGTAATTATTTCACAGGCCGATGTGGCACGTACCCACGCGATTCAAGTGGGTAGCCGCATAGATTACCGTTTGTTGTTGGCAGGCAGCGCCAAAGATACACAAAATTTTGAGCAGTATTTTAAAACACATACACAACAGCCTGCACAGGCACAGCAAACGGCCAGCCCTGAACAAAACTTTGAAGAACAAAGTAGTTTAAGACTACGCAATGCCAGTGAAGGCAATACTCGCTTAATGCGCCCAATTGCCAATTTAGACACCTTTTTACAGTTAGCGAATATCCTGACCATTTTATTGTGTGGGATTGCGATTGGTTTGACCAGTCAGCGCTATGTGCAACAAAATCAGGATCATATCGCCTTATTACGTTGTATTGGTGCAAGTAAACGACAAATTTTAGCCGCTTATTTGGCTTTGCTTGCTTTGGTCTTAATTATCGCTATGGGCATTGGCAGTATTTTGGGCGTGACGTTGGGCTATGCTTTGTTGCAAATCATGCTGCAACTGATTCCGCACCTGGAAATTCAATTTTCAGCCATGGCAATGTTGCTTGGGCCATTGCCAATCGCCATGCTCACCAGTGCTGTGGTGTTGTTGGGTTTTGTGCTGCCTAATTTATTGCAATTGCTGAATACCGCACCGATTCGCGTGATTCGCCAACAAGACAAAAGCATGCGCGCTTGGTGGTGGATGTTGCTTACAGGGACGCTAAGTCTAATCGTATTTTGTGTGGTCTTGACCGAAAGTTTAGTGCTTAGTACATGGGTGATTGGTGCGATTATTGCGCTGTGCGTATTGCTGTATGGAGTGGTGTGGAGTTTATTAAAATTATTGCGTCATTCTAAAGGCAGACTCGCAGCGTATATTCGTGCGCCTGCTGTCACGGCATTTCAAATTACTGCATTGGCTTTAGGATTAAGTTTAATTACGGTACTTGCAGTGTTGCGTACCGACCTGCTAGATCGTTGGCAGCAGCAATTGCCCGAAGGAACACCCAATCAGTTTGTTTACGGCTTGCCACCGTTTGATATGCCTGAGTTTCAACAACAATTAACGCAGCAGCAGTGGCACAGCACGCCACTTTATCCAAATATACGCGGGCGTTTGGTCGCCAAAAATGATCAACCTTTTGCCGACGCCTTAATTCAGCAAAGCAATACGTTAAGACGCGAACTCAACCTGACACAGTCTGACCGTTATCCTGCCGATAATATCATTGTAAATGGGCAAGCCAATTTCAGTGCAGTGGGACAAGTGTCAGTAGAAGCAGATACGGCTGCCGAGTTGGGCATTCAAATTGGTGATCGACTCAGTTTTAGTTTGCCTGAAGGCATACTTGAAGCCGAAGTGATTAATCTGCGTACGGTGGAGTGGGAAAGCTTTAGTCCAAATTTTTTCTTTATTTTTTCACCGCACACTATGGATGAAAATGCAGGCAGTTATTTGGGCAGTTTCTATGTGCCTGAAGCAGATAAACCGAAACTAATTCAATTGATTCAGCAATTTGCCAACACAGTGTTTATTGATGTCAGCCTAATTTTGGATGAAATTAAACGCATTGTGAATGTGTTGGTGCAGATCATCACCATTTTAGCCATTTTGGTGAGTGTGTCTGGGCTGTTGGTATTAATCGCGTGTTTAAACTTGCTGATGGATGAGCGCAAACGCGAAGTCGCATTACTGCGTTCTTTTGGTAGTTCTAAACAAAAACTCAAACGTATGTTGAGTCTGGAAATCGGTTTTATGGGCTTTATAGCGGGAATGGTGGCGTGTTTATTTGCCGAAGTCATTAGTGCTGTTGCCAGTTACCGCATGGATTTAATGCTGCAACCACATTGGGAAATCTGGCTGATTTTGCCTGTATTTATGACCGTGCTGTGTGCCTTGATTGGACGTTATCGTTTAAGTTATTTATGCGATATTCCGCCACTGCAAAGTTTAAGGGAGATGAATCAGTCCTGATTCATCTCTAGTTGATGTTGTTTTACTTGTTGTAAAGGTTGATTGTTTAACCCAGACTGCGTTGCATCATGCTAAGCAGTTCTTGCCAAAGGGGTTGAATTGGGGCAAGCAGTTGATGGCAATACCAGTAAAATGCAGCACAGCCCAATGGTGCAAGGAGCATCGCAAAACCGTTCACTAAGTTACTGTGTTTGCTGCGTTGTCCAATATACCAAATGAGTGTCATGGCTGCGCCCATGAGCATGCCGCCAATATGTGCAGCATTATTAATGCCACTGATCATAAAGCCCATACCTAAGTTTAGTGCCATTACCATCACTAAGGTTTTACCATCCAAGAGAAATTTTTGGCGAGGTAATTGGGGCAATAACGCCAATACCGTCAGTGCAGCTCCAAGTCCCATCACCGCACCTGAAGCACCTGCACCCACGCTAGGTAACAGCTTTGGATTAGCGACACCTTGTTCGAGCAGGGTATAGCTGTCCTGAATGCTGACATAGCCACTGAGCAGGCTACCCATCAAACCCGCGCAAACATATAACACTATAAAATAGACACGCCCAAACAATTGTTCATTGACGCTGCCAAAAATATACAAGGCCCACATATTTAACATTAAATGTACTAAACCAAAATGAAAAAACATGCTGCTGAACAGGCGAATGGGTTCCGCCAAAAAGGTTAAAGGTGCATAATCAGCACCCCAGCGTATTGCATCTTGCGGGCTAGGATTGCTAATGTTCATGCCGTTGAGCACTTGCCATGCAAACAAAGCCACATTGATTGCAATCAGGGCTGCGGTAATCCACCACAGGTGAATTTCAACTTTATTGTTGCGCAGGTTTGGGGGATGTTGGGACATATATTTAAATATTGTGTCGTAGTGATCAATCTAAGCTTAACACGAAAAAATAACGCTTCAGGAGCCATGCACCAAGATGAAAGCTTTTTTTATACGAACTTTGTTAATTCTTGTTAGTGTGGTGCTTTTGGTTCAATTATGGATTTTTAGCAGCTTGGTGTGGTGGCGTACGCAGCCTGTGCAATCGACCATGATGATGCGTTTGGATTATTGGGCTGAACCGAGCAAGCCTATTCAACACCAATGGCGCGACTATGACCAACTCAGTGACAACTTAAAACGTGCTGTAGTGACTGCCGAAGATGGCAAATTTATGCAGCATCATGGTTTTGACTGGGAAGGTATTCAAACTGCGCTGGAACGGAACAAAGATGAAGGCAAGGTTGTTGCAGGTGGTTCTACAATTTCTCAGCAGCTCGCCAAGAATTTGTTTTTATACAATAAGCGTTCTTTTTTGCGTAAAGGCCAAGAAGTTGTGGCGACATGGATGATGGAACGCATGTGGTCAAAGCAGCGTATTTTAGAGGTCTATCTCAACTCGGTAGAATTTGGCGATAATATTTATGGTGCCGAAGCTGCGGCACAGCATTATTTTGGCAAAAGTGCAAAAAGTTTAAGCCGTGATCAAGCAATTTTCTTGGCTGCGATTTTAACCAATCCAAAATATTTTCAGGAACATCGTAATGCGGGGGCATTAAAAGCCCGTAAACAGATGGTGCAGCGCTATATGCGTTATGCGGAAATTCCCTAAATTGAGCGAAAACAAACTATAAAATGTGAAAATATCCACAAAGCCTAATTTTTTAGGCTTTTTTTATGAAAATGTCACAAAATTGAAGCATACTTGTAGCAGTGCCAAACATTTTAAAAAAGCATAGGTGGGTATGAATACGGCAACAGGCGCGACTCCTGCGCAAACAGAATATACATATAATGATCGCTACATTAACCGCGAACTGTCTATTTTAGATTTCCATTTGCGCGTGCTTGAGCAAGCTGTCGATCCGTTGCATCCTTTGTTGGAACGCATGAACTTCCTGCTGATTTTTTCACGTAACTTGGATGAGTTTTTTGAAATTCGTGTTGCGGGCATGATGGAACAATTGGACTTGGGCAATGAAAGCCGTAGTCCAGATGGTTTAACCCCTAAGCAGGTGTTAGATCAAATTTCTAAAACAGCACATGCTGCTATTGAACGCCAGTACCGTATTTTAAATCAGGAAATTTTGCCAAAATTACGTGAAGAAGACATTTGTTTCTTACGTCGTGGTGAATTAACCCCTGCACAATCGGCATGGGTGAAAAAATATTTCCAAGAGCAAGTTGCCCCTGTATTAACCCCAATTAGCCTAGACCCTGCACATCCATTTCCACGTTTGGTCAATAAAAGTCTGAATTTTATTGTGACTTTAGAAGGGAAAGATGCTTTTGGTCGTCAAATTGATTTGGCGGTTGTTCCTGCACCACGTTCATTACCACGTGTAGTTCGTTTACCCGATGAACTTACAGGCGGTAAAGAGCACCACGTCATGCTTTCAGCAATTATTCATGAGCATGTGTCTGACTTATTCCCGGGCATGACTGCGACTGGATGCTATCAATTCCGTGTGACCCGTAATGCAGATTTGGCGTTAAATGAAGATGTAGAAGACTTGGCCAAAGCCCTAAAAGGCGAATTAAACTCACGCCGTTTTGGTCGTGCGGTACGTTTAGAAGTAACGCACAACTGCCCGAAAGCCATTTATGATTATTTGCTAGATGAGTTCGATCTTGAAGAAGAACAACTTTATAAAGTAGATGGCCCAGTGAACTTGGCGCGTTTATTGTCTAATTTTAAACGTCCACATTTACGTTATGATTCACATACACCCGCCATTCCAAAGGTGTTAAAAAAGTCTGAAAATATTTTTTCAGCGATGCAAAAGCAAGACATTTTATTACACCATCCGTTTGAATCTTTTGCACCCGTGATTAACTTGCTGCGTGAAGCTGCACGTGATCCACAAGTCTTGGCAATCAAACAAACTTTATATCGTAGTGGCGCAGATTCTGAAATTGTACAAGTGCTTGCAGAGGCTGCACGAAACGGTAAAGAAGTGACTGCGGTGATTGAACTGCGTGCACGTTTTGATGAAGAATCTAACATTGCTGTGGCTAACGTGTTGCAAGAAGCGGGCGCTGTGGTTGTGTACGGTATTGTGGGGTATAAAACCCACGCCAAAATGATTTTGGTGGTGCGCCGTGAAAATAATAAATTGGTGCGTTATGTACATTTAGGCACAGGTAACTA
Source organism: Acinetobacter sp. YH12211 (assembly GCF_013418015.1). Taxonomy (NCBI): domain Bacteria; kingdom Pseudomonadati; phylum Pseudomonadota; class Gammaproteobacteria; order Moraxellales; family Moraxellaceae; genus Acinetobacter; species Acinetobacter sp. YH12211. The sequence goes on along the minus strand of NZ_VPCW01000004.1, from coordinate 163,040 downwards.
CCACGCAGGCAATGCGCGTATTTATACCGACTATGGTTTACTGACCACAGACAAAGAGCTGTGTGAAGATGTGCATCGTATTTTCCAAGAGCTAACAGGCATGGGTAAAATGGCAAAACTGAAAAAGTTGTTGCATGCACCATTTACCCTGCACGTACAGTTGGTGAATTATATTGATGAAGAAATTGCCAATGCTAAAGCAGGTAAGCCCGCACAAATTATTGTGAAAGTGAATGCACTGACTGAAATGCAATTGATCAATAAATTGTACGAGGCGTCTCAGGCGGGTGTGCAAATTGATCTCATCATCCGTTCAATTTGCTGCTTGCGCCCAGGTTTGCCGGGCTTATCGGAAAATATCCGTGTGCGTTCGATTGTCGGACGTTTCCTTGAACATACCCGTGTCTATTATTTCTCTAATAATGGCAATCCACGTATTTATTGTTCAAGTGCTGACTGGATGGATCGTAACTTATTTAACCGTGTTGAAGCGTGTTTCCCAATTGAAGATCCTGCCTTGAAAAAGCGTATTTATGAGCAAGGTTTATTGACCTACATGCAAGACAATCAACAGGCGTGGTTGTTGCAGGGTGATGGAACTTGGGTGCGTGTAAAAGCAGCTGAGGGTGAAGAGCCACACAATGCGCAGCGTATACTGACCGATAGTATTGTTTAGTTTCAAACATTTATAACAGGTAAAAAGAGCGATGCCAGACATCGCTCTTTTTTTGTTTCTAATATTTATTTAAGACTTATATTTTTGATTGATATTTATTGATCAATAATTTAAGAAAAACAGCACATCGCATCATCCGCATTCATAATTTTCCGATAAATACTTTTCACATAACCATGCACCAGTTGTTCTGAAGCATTCAGGTTGGCAGCAACTTGTTGTGAAGGTAAACCTTGTCCTGAAAGCGCCAATATTTCATGTTCAGTTTTAGAGAGTGCCAAAGAATGACCATGTGCGACAATGGATTGTTCGCAGGCTAAGATTTCATTGGCTAAGTTGCCGTCTAGCGGTGAGCCGCCACGTAAAATGGTGCGAATCTGGTTTTGCATGCCTGTTGCAGATTGGTCGCTAAAGACATAGGCTGAAATGCCTAAATGAATAGCTTGTAGCAATTGTTTGGGCATACTTGAAGGCAGCACCGCCACAATTAAGGTATCTTTACGGAAAAGTTTGAGATTTTGGATAAAATCAATTTGAGCTTTTGACCAAGACTGTAAATTGATAAATACCAAATTAGGCAAATGTTGCTGCACCATCAGCACTGCATTTGCGAGCGATGGGCTGCAAAGTAGAACCTCTTTAGGGTAGCCAAAATTTTGTAAAATGTGGCTTAAATTTTGTGATGCTTCTACCTGATCATCAATCAGCAGAACAGGCACAGGTAAAACGAGATCTCTGTGAATCATGACAAATACTCCTGTGCTGTTCTATAAATAATTTTGATAAATAGATTGTGCGTGATATTGCTGTAACTGAATATCCTTAAATATAGTGATTTTTATATAAAAATGGTAAATATAAGTAATTGTTGCTGAATATTTTTTTTGAAATGTGTTGAAAACGTGAGTAATGTAACTCGATACCGTTCTTTCGTTCAGTTGTAAGAGTGAATTGTTGAATTTGTGATGAATCTCACATTTTAAACTTATTCATATTTATAAGTCACTTAAATCATAGTGAACTGCAAAAACAATACGCATTTTTGAACGAAAAATAAAAAAGGAGCCATGTTGGCTCCTTAATGAAATGTTGGATCGTGTGTCTAAATTTAGACTGCGTTTTGAGTGATTTTCTGTAAAATCTGCAGCAAAACGTCAAATTCACTTTGTAATGGCGTGCTTTTACGCGTCACTAAAGCCAAAGTACGGCTTGGTGCAGCCTCAATACTTTTGATCTGTAAATCTGGATTCGATTTGATCATGGCATTATGAATTGCAATTTCAGGCAATAGGGTAAAGCCTAAATTTGCAGACACCATTTCAACCAAGGTCGGCAAAGAGCTGGCTTTTAAACGATGATCGTTTTTGCGTTCACCAATCGGGCAAGCACTTAAAGTGTGATCACGTAAGCAATGACCTTCTTCAAGCAGCATTAAACGCGATAAATCCAAATCATCTAAAGAATTGGCCTGCGCCGATTTTTGATCGCCCTTGTGATAAACCAAGAACAAATCTTCTTTAGAAATTTCAGCCACTTTCAAACCACGCGTATCGAATGGCAGGGCTAACACCACCATATCTAAATTGCCGTGTTCCAGTTTTTCGACAATTTTTTCACTTTGCGCTTCGTGTAAATGCAATTGAATTTTAGGTAGCTGCTTATGCACTTCATCTAACAGTTGCGCCAAAATAAATGGGGCAATGGTTGGAATCACGCCTAAGTGTAAATCACCTGTGAGAGGCTCACTCATTTCACGGCTTAAACGCATTAAGTCCTGTGCATCTGCTAACAGAACACGGGCGCGTGCTACGACTTGTTCACCCAATGGGGTTAAACGTACATTCTGTCGATCACGTTCTACCAGTACGCCGCCAAGCAGGCGCTCCAGTTCCATGATCCCGCCAGACAAAGTCGACTGAGTTACAAAAGAACGGCGAGCCGCTTCTGTAAAATGTAACGTTTCAGACAGTGTAACGAGGTATGACAGCTGTCTTAAAGATGGTAATGCAGCCATAGTGTCCTAATGATTATGATTTAAAGTGGTGAGCAAACAGTTCGCTAAGATGAGGAATAAAGTGTGGAGGAATATCATGCCCCATTCCTTTGATTAATTCAAACTTAGCGCCCGGAATCGCTTTCGCAACAGCCTTACCATGCCCTGGTGGGAGCAAACGATCTTGCGAACCATGTACCACAAGGGTAGGTTGCTGAATTTGTTTGTCCAGTTGTAGCAACGAGCCTGTACATAATATTGCTAAAAACTGTTGAAGTACACCCGCAGGGTAATAACTTCGCTGATATAATTTGCGTGCAGTTTGCATCGTTTCGAGTTGATTCACATAGCCAGGTGAGCCTATCACCTTAAATAGTTTTAAACTATGATCAACAATGCCATTTTCATCTTGTGATTTTGGTCTTTCTAGCAAGCTGAACAGTTGTTTCGGAAATGGTGGTGGTAAAAAAGGCTGGTTATTACTGGTAAATAATAAGCCTAAATTATTCACGCGATCTGCATATTTGGCTGCCAAAATTTGTGCAATCATGCCGCCCATAGAAGCACCAATCACCTCGGTCTTTTCAATGCCTAAGCGCTCTAATAGCAATGCAGCATCATCCGCCATATCAAATAAGTTATAAGGCGCACCGTGGTTTTGCAGACCTAAGCTAAAACGCCCCATCATTTTATAGGTGTTCAGACGCGGGCCTTTGTGGCGAATTTTGGATGACAAACCAATATCGCGGTTGTCATAGCGAATGACACGATAGCCCTGATCAATCAGTGATTTACAAAAGAAATCGGGCCAGTACAACATTTGTGCGCCTAAACCCATAATCAGCAAAATAGGTGGATCTTCAGTTTTGCCGCCCACTTCGACATGCAGCTGAATTCCGTTGCCTAAATCGACTTTGGTTTCGTGCATAAATGCCGTATAGGGCGATGTGGTGAACTGAAGTGCACTATTCATGTTGTGATCCTCATGTCAGGCAAGGGCGAAATCAATCGCCCTTTATTGTTTTTATTTTATTCCGATACAGGCAATAAGTCTGGCACTAATTTGGTCAAACTCAAGCGTTGTTTGGCCGCTGTTGCGCCTAATAGGACAAAGCCACGTAAGGTATCGGTTTGGTCATAGGCTCTGGCAATCATGCCATCGTCAAATTCTTCGGTATGCCAGTTGACATCTACCCCTAGTGGCGCAGGTAAAACGGTCAGTGGTGCAGCAGGTGTTTTCACTGCAACAGGCATGGCAGGGTAGTGTACCTGAGTAGTTTCACCATTTAAGGTTTTGGCTAAGGCACGTGCTTGCTGCATGATTGGCATCACATACGGCAATAAAATACCATTCACTTCCGCACAGTCACCTACTGCATAGATATCAGCTTGGCTGGTTTCAAGTTGCGCATTGGTTAAGACCCCACGACTGGTTTCGATGCCTGCTGTTTTAGCCAAAGCAATGTTTGGTTGTAAACCAATGGCAGACAGTACCACATCGGCAATTAAAGACTGACCACTGGTAATGGTCACTAAATAGTCGTCATTTTTAATTTTCGAAACTTTTTCAACGGTTGTACCCAATACAAAATGGATACCCGTTTCTTCTAGGTTTTGTTTAAAAGCATTGGCTACATAATCCGGCAATAAACGACCTAGTGGTTGTGGTGCAAGGTCAATCACCGTGACTTGGTGTCCTGTTTGCTGCAAGTCATTGGCAAATTCACAACCAATTAAACCTGCACCTAAAATCACCACACGTTTGTCTTGACGTTGTTCAAGCTGTTGGCGAAATGCGGTGTAATCACTTAAATTATTTACCACATGAATGTCATCACTGCCATCGCCCGCAATGGCTAAACGTACAGGATTCGCACCCACTGCCAAAACCAATTTAGAATAAGGTTGTTGGCTGCTTACACCCTCTTTTTCTAATTCAAGTACATGTGCTTCTGCATCAATTGCTTTAACCCAAGTGTGGGTTTCAATACGCATATTGAGTTGGCTTGCCATTTTAGCTGCATCGCCCAATGCAATTTGAGCAGGGGCTTTATTGCCCGCCAATGCGTTAGATAAAGTTGGTTTGGCATAATTGGCAGCATCATCTGCACAAATCATGACTAACTCTTGTTCTGCATTTAGCTTACGAAACTCGCGTGCAACAGTATAACCTGCCATGCCTGAACCAATAATAACGATAGGATGCATAAGGTGTACTCCAAATGAGGGCATAGAAATTGGCGTTAAAAAAAGACCATCGGACATGGTCTTTTCGTGGTCTTAAACTTCAATCATTTCAAAATCAGCTTTTGAAACGCCGCAGTCTGGGCAAGTCCAGTCATCAGGAATATCTTCCCATAATGTACCTGCCACAATACCATCTTGAGGCCAGCCTTCTGCTTCGTCATAAATCCATCCACAAACGATGCATTGATACTTTTTCATTCAATTCTCCATAAACCGATCTTTAAATTTCCAGATCAGCAAAAAACTTATCTACGACTAGTTGTATGATATATCTATTTGATTAAATTTTTACGCAGTTATACGGCTAAAGTAAAGTAAATAAGCGATTTTAATCTGTGCTTTTATAGAATGAATAGCTGCATGGGACATAACCGCGCAGAAAAGACCTCTTTTGATATAGATACGGCATTGTAATGAGAGAATGGCTGCAGGAAAAATCACGTTTTTATGCGTTTAAATGCCATTTAAGACCTTGGTCGTACAGTAAAAGTCTTATATTTTTGCTATTTTATTATGGAATAAATATATATTAATATTTTTAAGTATATTAAAGTTTATAAAAATCAAAACCTTGTAGTGTTTTGATGCGTGATTGATGGCAGTCTTGCCGATTCGATCACTAGCCTTATGTGAAAATAAACGGTAAAATTCAACCATTCTTTAGTCACATTTCTGATCTTCCATGAGCAATTTGTCTACTTTTTTGTGGTCGCATATTCGTACAGTTCCTCATTTTCCAAAACCAGGCGTAGATTTTTATGATTTAACGCCTTTGTTTATGAATAATTTGGATTCATTAACAGATGCTTTAATTGCCAGCATTCCTGCAGAAAAATTAGCTGAAGTTGAAAGCTTTATTGCAGTAGAAGCACGTGGTTTTGTATTGGCGAGCCTTTTGGCACAGCGTACAGGCAAAGGTTTGGTACTTGTGCGTAAAGCAGGTAAATTGCCACCACCAGTTGTGGGTGTGGGTTATAGCTTAGAATACGGTTTAGACCGTTTAGAAATGGCTGCCGATGTGCAAGCGCAAAAAGTCATTATTGTAGATGATGTATTGGCGACAGGTGGCACTTTAAAAGCAGTGAAACAATTGGCTGAAAAATGTAATCATCAAGTTTTAGGTGCAAGCATTTTCCTAGACTTACCAGATTTACACAAAAATTTAGGTTTAGATATTTGGTCCGTATTGGACAATAAATCTAAACCAGAACAAGCAGTGGCTTAATCCTTTTAAGTTATTGTAACTGCTGTAAAAAAGCCTGATCTCCATAGTTGTGATCAGGCTTTTTTAATGGGTGATGTTTAATTGATTATTTTTAATGGATAGCTTTGACTTTATTTGGCAAGATAAGCTTGTTCGATTTGCTGAATACAAGAATTAATATTTTCTGGATGCAATAAGCGATGATGCCCAGACTCAAAAGTAGAGGTCTGCATATAGTTTTCTAAAAATGCTTGCGCGGCATGCATATCCAAAATTTCATCGCCCAATTCTAAATAAGCCAATTGTGGAATATCGTGCTGCAAGTCATCATCTGAAATTGCAGGATAGTCATTGCGAAACGTGGGAGCTAAACTTGGATTTGCCACCACACACGGAATATGGTGCGACAAAGACATTTTGAGTGCCCAATAGCCGCCTAGACTATGTCCCACCAAAATTTCAGGCTTAATTTTTTGAATGATATTGTGATAAAAATCGGCAACAGTTTGATAATTTAAGTTGCGATAATCGACATTGATACAAAATTTTTGTTTTGCATCTATGGCATGGAATTTAGTCGACTCCCGCGAGGAATCTAATCCATGTAAAAACAAGACTTTTAAAGCACATGTATTCATTGCCAGATTCACAAAGTTAAACATCTTGAGTCAAACTGAGCCTAAAGATAAAGTGGATAGAAAATAAAATATTTAGACTGATACATCAGCAGGTTTAAAAACAGCAAAATACGGTCTTTTTCATCTATTTTCTGAACAATATTGTAGTGCGCTTAGCCTGAGAAAGAAGTTAGCTTTTGGTCTAAGTCTACAAAAAATCACAAAAGCAAGTGGCAATTTAAAAAATAAATTGCTCGAGTCAGAGAAGGCATACGAAATCGTGTCTAAATCTGCTATTCTATTGAACTTCTTTTTTTAGTAATTATTCGAGGCAGAGATGACGCAACATAACGCTCAATCGACTTCTGAACCCACTATTTCCGAAAACGATTTAATTGCGCAGCGTCATGCCAAGTTAAAGCAAATTCAAGAACAAGCGCAGGCGAAGGGAACTAGCCCTTGGCCAAATACGTTTAAGCGTGAAAACTACGCAGAAGATTTGCAGGCACAATTCGCAGAAGTTTCTAAAGAAGAAATTGAAGCAGGCGAAAAAGTGTATGTGTCTGTAGCAGGTCGTGTGATGTTGAACCGCGGTTCATTCATCGTAATTCAAGACATGACAGGTCGTATTCAGTTGTATGTGGCGCGTAAAGAACTTAGTGCTGAAACATTAGAGACGATCAAGAGCCTAGATTTGGGCGATATTATCGCAGTGAAAGGCTATATTGGTCGTTCAGGCAAAGGCGATTTATATGTTCATATTCAACATTTTGAATTGTTGACCAAATCTTTACGTCCATTACCAGACAAATATCATGGTTTAAGCGATACCGAAGCGAAATATCGTAAGCGTTATTTAGACTTAATCGTAAATGAAGACACCCGTAAAACCTTTGAAATTCGTGCCAAAGTGGTTTCGGGTATTCGTGCATTTTTAACTGAACAGCGTTTTATGGAAGTTGAAACGCCAATGATGCATGTGATTCCTGGCGGTGCATCGGCACGTCCATTTGAAACGCATCATAATGCTTTAGATATGCCGTTATTCTTGCGTATTGCGCCTGAATTATATTTAAAGCGTTTAGTGGTTGGCGGTTTTGAACGTGTGTTTGAAATTAACCGTAACTTCCGTAATGAAGGGGTGTCTACACGTCATAACCCTGAATTTACCATGATCGAATTCTACCAAGCTTATGCCGACTATAAAGATTTGATGGCATTGACTGAGCAAATGCTAGAAAAACTGGCTTTGGATATTTTGGGTACTACCGATGTGCCGTATGGCGATGAAGTGTATAGCTTCAAAGGCCCATTCAAGAAAATTTCTATGTTTGATGCCATTCTTGAGCATAATCCACAATTCACGCCAGAAAATGTTAATGACCGTGATTTCTTGGCTAAATTTGTGCAGGAAGAATTGAAAGAACAGGTGAAGCCTGGTTTTGGTTTGGGCAAACTACAAACCATCGTGTTTGAAGAAACCGTAGAAACTCAATTACGTCAGCCGACTTTCATTACAGAATATCCTGCAGAAACGTCGCCTTTGGCACGTCGTAATGACGATAACCCACACATTACTGACCGTTTTGAGTTCTTTATTGGTGGTCGTGAATTGGCGAATGGTTTCTCAGAATTAAATGACCCGATTGACCAAGCTGAGCGTTTCCAAGCACAGGTTGCAGAAAAAGACGCAGGCGATGATGAAGCGATGCATTACGATGCAGACTTTGTTGAAGCTTTGGAATACGGCTTACCACCAACTGCAGGTGAGGGCATCGGGATTGACCGTTTGGTAATGTTGTTTGCCAACGCTGCGAGTATCCGTGATGTGATTTTATTCCCACACATGCGTCATAAAAACTAAGTTTTAGCGCATCGTTGACGACATAAAAAACAACCTGCAGAAATGCAGGTTGTTTTTTTGTTGTAACTTAAAGTTAAACACTTGCCACCAATTTTTTGATCATAGGTCGCTGGCGTTGACTGGCAAGCCATAAATCATGCTGCATTTGTAAATTCAACCAAAACTCTGGTGAGGTTTCTAAGGCTTCACTCAAACGAATCGCCATATCTGCAGAAATTCCAGTATGACCATTCAAAATGCGAGATAGGTTTGCACGTGTCACTCCAAGAGCTTGAGCCACTTCAGTCACAGAAGTTTCACCAATATATTCGCGCAACATTTCGCCCGGATGAGGTGCATTAAACATCATATTCATCTTTGTACTCCTGCGCTAGAAGCTATGTGATAATCCAAATAATCTACAATGTAGACATCACCATCTTCAAATTTAAAAATTACACGCCAATTACCATTTACTGTTAGTGACCATTGATCTTGTAGATTTCCACTCAATTTATGTAAACGCCAATTGGGTGGAGTTCGCAAATCATTCACCGTAGATGCAGCATGTAGTGCTGCAAGTATTAAACGTAATTTTGTAGAATACGCTGCTTGAATACCTGCTGTTGAACCAGTTTGGAAAAAAGCCTGAAGACCTTTATGTTTAAAACTCTTAATCAAGCCTTAGTATCCAAGTGTATTGTGTATATGCATAGTATACGTTAATTCCGAGTTTAATCAACCAACCTGTTCAGGGCGGTCTTGGTGTACTGTGAGTGATGTGCAGAATTTTAAAGTGAAGAGGCTTATAATAGTGCCGTCTGAATCCGTACTTTCATGTCTAAAGCTTGCTGTAAAATATGCGCTTTCATCCAAGTTACTTGTGTACCTATGGGGTTGGTTTTAATAGCAGTGTTTAAGAAATCCAGTTTTTCTTGCGAAAATAATTGCGTTTCAATCGCTTGATGCAGTTCTGCCGTGGTTGCATTTAAAGGCACATCTACCAAATAAAAACCTTTAGGATAATTATAAAATGCATACATTAAGTTAAAGGCTTTTTGTTCGGCCTTTAAATTGCCCGCACCAATTTCATAGCTGCGGTCTTGATTGCTATGCGTCACGCCTATTAAAAAGGAGAGTTGTTGATCACGGCAACGCAAACCAAATTGCAGCCCAATCTGATCTGCACTGAGTTCGTGTTGCACAAACACGTTGAGCATGGAGCCATCATCATTCAGTGGTTCTTGAAAAACCAAAAGCTCTGGGCTGTGCTGATAGAAAAAACCAGCCAATTTTGCCTGTTCAAGTTTGGATTTAATGGGTTCAATATGCGGCATGGGAGAATCTTAAAACTAAAAATATGGCTTTACTTTAAGCATTTTTTTAGCGGGGTAGAAGCGTTAGATTAGATGAATAATCTATTAACTTATTGGAAAAAGTGAGGCTAAAAAGTATAAAATTGACTGTGTTAATTCATTTCATTGGCATTAAAATTTGTGGCCATAAAAGAATAAATTACTGATTAAATAAAACTTATACTGCTTATTGGTTTTCTTTTATATGAGCTTTTTGCATATAAATATAATAAAACAAGCAATAGTTAGCATAACTAAATCACTATAATCAAGATCAAATTTTATCTGTGTTATTTGGACACAAGTTTAAGTATATCCGGTGTGATCAATGTCAATAAATCAGGAACGACTTACTCATCTTAAACAGCTTGAAGCTGAGAGTATTCATATTATCCGTGAGGTTGCAGCTGAATTTGAAAATCCAGTCATGCTGTATTCGATTGGTAAAGATTCTGCGGTAATGCTGCATTTGGCTTTAAAAGCATTCTACCCTGCAAAACTCCCATTTCCACTGTTGCATGTCGATACAGGCTGGAAATTCAAAGACATGATCACTTTCCGTGACAACATGGCAAAACAGCACGGTTTTGATTTAATTGTCCATCAAAACCAAGAAGGGGTAGATGCCAACATCAACCCATTCGATCATGGCAGTTCTAAATATACCGACATTATGAAAACCCAAGGCTTAAAACAGGCATTGGATAAATATGGTTTCGATGCCGCTTTTGGTGGTGCGCGTCGTGATGAAGAAAAATCACGTGCCAAAGAGCGTGTTTATTCATTCCGTGATGCCAAACACCGTTGGGACCCTAAAAACCAGCGTCCTGAGCTATGGAATTTGTATAACGGTAAAGTCAACAAAGGCGAGAGCATTCGTGTGTTCCCATTGTCTAACTGGACTGAATTAGACATCTGGCAATACATTTACCTAGAAAGCATTCCTTTAGTGCCATTGTACTTGGCTGCAGAACGCCCTGTGGTTGAGCGTAGTGGTACTTTAATTATGGTTGATGACGAACGCATGCCGTTGCTAGAAGGTGAAGTTCCACAAATGAAATCGGTACGCTTCCGTACTTTAGGTTGTTATCCACTTACGGGTGCAGTCGAATCAGAAGCGAATACCTTGCCTGAAATTATTCAGGAAATGCTATTGGCAACCAGTTCAGAGCGTCAGGGTCGTATGATTGACCACGATGAAGCTGGCTCGATGGAAAAGAAAAAGCAAGAAGGTTACTTCTAATCTCTCCTGAAAAATCTCCCCAAACCCCTCTTTATAAAGAGGGACTTATAAAAAGCGGAGCAAAGCCTCCCTTTATAAAAGGGAGATTTAGAGGGATTAAAGATTAAAAAACCGATTTCTAAAAAATATGTGGAGCTTTGAGTAATGTCTCATCAATCGAATTTAATTAGCCAAGATATTTTGGCGTATTTAAAACAGCACGAAAACAAAGATCTACTGCGCTTTTTAACTTGCGGTAACGTAGACGATGGTAAATCGACATTAATTGGTCGTTTGTTGTATGACTCAAAATTGATTTATGAAGATCAATTACAAGCCGTGACTCGTGACTCGAAAAAAGTCGGCACTACGGGCGATGCACCTGATTTAGCTTTATTGGTCGATGGTTTGCAAGCCGAGCGTGAGCAGGGCATTACCATTGATGTGGCTTATCGTTATTTTTCTACTGAAAAGCGTAAGTTCATCATTGCCGATACACCTGGGCATGAGCAATATACACGTAACATGGCAACAGGTGCATCGACTTGTGACTTGGCGATTATTTTGATTGATGCGCGTTATGGCGTACAAACTCAGACCCGTCGTCATACTTTTATTTCTAGTTTATTGGGCATTAACAATATTGTGGTTGCCATCAATAAAATGGATTTGGTGGATTATTCAGAAGCACGATTTAACGAAATTCAGACGGAATATGCGAACTTTGTGAATCAACTGGGTGATCGTAAACCATCGAATATTATTTTCACGCCAATTTCTGCCTTAAATGGCGATAACGTGGTGAACAAGTCTGAGCATACCCCTTGGTACACAGGCGATACTTTAATGGGAACATTGGAGTCGGTAGAAATTAACCGTAACTCGGCTCAAAATGATTTCCGTTTCCCTGTGCAGTATGTCAACCGTCCAAACCTTGACTTCCGTGGTTTCTGCGGCACGATTGCTTTGGGCGATATTCATGTGGGTGACCGCATTGTGGCATTGCCATCGGGCAAAAGCTCGACAGTAAAAGAGATTGTGACTTTTGATGGCAATCTTGAACATGCAATTGCAGGTCAAGCAGTTACCCTAACACTGAACGATGAAATTGATATTTCACGTGGTAATGTGTTGGTGCGTGAAGATCAAGTGCGTCCTGAAATTTCACGTGCTGTAAATGCCACTGTGGTGTGGATGGCTGATCAGCCACTATCTATTGGCAAGCTGTATAACTTAAAAGTGGGTACACAAACTGTGCCTGCAAAAGTCACAGCCATTCATTACCGTACCAATGTGAATACTTTGGAACAGGTGCAGGTTGAACAGCTTGAACTGAATGCAATTGCCAATGTCACCATCGAATTTGATGCGCCTGTGGTATTTGACCGTTATCAAGACAGTCGTTATACGGGTTCGTTTATTTTCATTGATCGTTTAAATAACGTGACCATTGGCGCAGGTATGGTTGAAGCTTGCGTAGAATGGACTGCACACAGTACACCTGTAACAGCCGAAGACCGTGCTGCACGTTTGGGTCAAAAACCTGCAGCGGTATGTGTACCAAGCCAAGCACTTGAACAGTCACAAGCACTTGAAAGCTTGCTGATTCAGCAGGGTATTGTTGCCATTGCCAAAGCAGGTTTAGATGCTGCGCAGGTTGCATTACTCCGCGAAACGGGCATTGTGGTCATTAGTGATGTAAACAGTGGTGCAGATGCAGAGTTGACTGCGACAGCTACAGAAGAACTGGCAGAAAAAATTATTGCCCTAGTTCGCTTATAAAATTAGATTCGTTTATAAAATCGAATCCACATCCCCAAAAAACCGCTTTCACCTGAAAGCGGTTTTTTTATGTGCGTTCACTATATTGGAAAGTTTGTTTTTTAAGTGTGCTCTAAGGGTTCGCCATTGAGATGTTTGAGCATGGGTGTGAAGTGCCCATAGCTAATTTTTTGAGGTTGTATTTCAAAGCCATTTTTTTCATAAAAACTTAAAGCAGTCTGTGTGCTAAATACACTCATGTGCGATACATTTTTGCGCTTTAAATCGCTTATTGCTTCAAATAACAAGGCTTGACCAATACCGCGTTGTTGTACTTCGGGGGCAATGGCATGTTGTAAAATTTGCCCGCGATCACTCATCATAATAAAGCCAACCACCACATGCTGTAAGACATAGACCCAACAATTGTTTTAATGCAGCAGCATTAAAATATTTTCATAGCTTTTATTTTCTAGCCATGCCTGAATTTTGGCTTCATTGCGTTGATGATCTTGAATACAAGAGCGAATACTGGCGTGTAATACCGCAACCAAATTGGCGACATCTTGAATTTGTGCAGCTCTAATCATCTAGGCTTAGGGTGATAGATAAAAACAAGGCTCTATTGGAAGCGAAAAGTGTTTAAAGAAATAGCAGAAAATTGTTGTGTTTTACTGCGTTATACTGCAGCACAAGTCCTATTTTTAAGGCAATCGGTATCATTGTGTAATTGAGCATTGCACTTTTTAGCGATGCATGGATGGAATCATCTGTTAAAGCATAAGCGTTGAAGCGTGCAGCAGCGAATAGACGCTAAGCCCTGAAATGGTTATACTTTATTGAAACGCCTGAAATAAGAGCGAAGACCAAGATGGCAAAACTATTGTTATGGATTTTGTTGTTGATTGCCGTATATGCAGTCTGGAAAGTCTGGTTCAAAATAAAAATTAATCGTACTTTTCAGCAAAGCTGTCAAGATATTGCCAATATTGCCAATATTGTCCAAGACCCGATTACCCACAAAGCACCGCGCCCTGTAGAAGAGGTGGTGGAAGAAGTTGCCGAATACGAACAGCAATTATTTGATGATATCGCAGAAATATTTTTAAGCTTAAAAGTATCTAGTCGTGACCCTGAAGATGCCGAAACTATTCAACAAGAAGTGCTGAATAAAATGCCTGCCAAAGCACATACGCAAATTCGTCAGTTAGACTTGGGGGAGTGGTCAATTTACTGGAGTTTTTACGAGCAATCCCTTGAATATTTTGTCGGCAAATACGGAGTTTTTATTACCCATGTAGACCGCTTTGGGCAAGAGCATAAATACAATAATTCAGAGCAGTTTCAAACAGATTGATTTTCATGTCTGATTTTATGTTTATGATTTTACAGAGGTTTCTTGAAAATTAATTGCAGCATCTTCTTGTCAGTTAAGTGTTTGGTTAAATGTTGAGTTTTGCGCTATTTTCCCGAAAAGAGGTATCATGCCTTTTTCTTTTACATAGGCAGCATCAATGTCAGTTTTAGAAATCATTGCTGTGTTGATTAGTGTTTTAGGCGTGACCTTAACCATTAAGCGACATATAGCTTGCTGGGTGGTGAATTTTATTGCCTGTTTGCTGTATGCCTATTTGTTCTTTGAATATCAATTGTATGGCGAAACGGTATTACAAACCCTATTTATGGGCATGGCTGTTTATGGTTTTTTCCAGTGGAAAACTGCACAGCAGCAAAAACAACATATCATCATTCAAAGCTTGCCACTCTCTAAAATGTGGCTGCAAATTGCACTGAGTAGCATACTGGGTTTACTGTTTGGGCTAAGTTTAAAGTGGTGGACGCAGGCTTCACTGCCTTTATTGGATGCACAACTGGCAGTTATGAGTCTATTGGCAACCTATTGGACCAGTCGTAAATACTTGGCTACATGGGTGTTATGGATTGTGGTCGATCTGGTGTATATCGGCATGTTTATTTACAAAGAGTTGCTGTTAACGGCTGTGTTATATGCAGGTTTTGTGGTTCTTGCTTATTTGGGCTGGCGTGAATGGCATAAAATCCGACAACAACATGCGGCACATTCTGCGGTGTGATGGCGTGTAGCGATGAGCAATTTAATTGATTTTAAACAGGCGCAGCTTAAACAATTTGATTTATTGGCATTGGATATTTTAGCGTATCCTGAGCGTTATTTACAGTTTGATTCGATTGCAGATTTTTACCAAGCCCAGTGGTTAGATGATTTCCCCAAAGGGACGACATGGTGTTCCACAGGACTAGATGATGGCGCAGAACATTTTTATGCCAAAATTGAATTTTATGGGCATTATTTAACTATTTATAGCCATGAAACCTATGCCGCTGAATTTGGCATCATTCACACAGAATAGACAAAATAGAGTCAATGACAGCAGGCGGAAAAAACATTTTAATAGCCTGAAAATAAAGTTGTATTTAGGATATAAAACAGCTTATACCCGTTGAGCATCAGCCAAATTATATTGCACGATGATGCTAGACCTACTCCATCAATAAACAAAATAAAAGGAACTCAAATGGCTCATCAATTTACTGTAAACGCCACCATTCATGGCGTTTCAATTGACGAATTTAAGCGTTTAGTGGCAGATGTTGCTTTGCATGAAGCAGTCTGCAAGCGTATTCCTGGTGAAAATTTGGAAATTTTAGAATCTAAAAAGAACGGTGATATTTACACTTTACGCCGTGCTTATAATTTAGATGTGAATATTCCAGATATGGCTAAAAAATTATTAAAAGATGCATTTCGTTTAAAACGCAATGATGTGACCCATTTAACGGCGCTTACTTCTACCGTGGAGCTTGGTGCAAACTTGCCTTTAGAAGCTAAAGGCGAGCGTAGTGTGACAGGCAACCATGAAAAAATTGATATTCAATTAAACTGGACAATTAAGGTTAAAGTGCCATTGATTGGCGGCATGTTGGAAAAACATGCAGAAGGGGAAATCCGTCGTTTCAGTGAGTTGGAAATTGGTATTGTAGAAGATGAACTCAAGAAAAATTTAGCGGCTTAACCCTTCATTTCTACTAGAAAAGATTGCTCTTAAATACATGCTTGGCGCTGCCGTTTTCGGTGGCGCTTTGTTTTTTGGACGTATTGAATTGTGATTGTTGATGCTGGGGTCATTTTACAGTGATCAATTTTTGATTTTTGAAAAAGTTTAGTGCTTGGCTTTATTGCATACAGACTATCGTCTTAATTTATTATTTAAATATAGTATATTTATTATGCTAATATTTTGACCAGATTTAAATTGAGTGTGAGTTCTGCCATGAAATTGATTCAGTTGTTATGTTTATCGGTTTTGCTGACCTTTGCCAGTCTATCTCCAGCAATGGCAGAGAGCAAAAAAGATCCACTTTTTGTCTTGCTTACCAGCAGTGATGCGCACCGCACCAAAATGGCAATTGGCATGAGCAATAACCAATTTGGCAAAGGTCATCCACTGACGATTTATTTGGTCGATCAAGGCGTAATGTTGGCATCTAACCGCTTTGAACATAAATATGCAGAGCATCAGAACATGCTGAAAAGTATTATCGCCAAAGGTGGTGATGTGTATATCTGCAAAATGTGTATGGAGCAGTACGGTGTTGTTGAAGGTGACTTAATGAAAGGTCTGAAATATGCCAATCCAGATGCTATGGGTGAAGCAATTTTCCGTCCAGGCACTCAGACACTGAGCTGGTAATTCGGCTGCTTGAAATGCAAAAGCCTTGTTGAAAAACAGGGCTTTTTTATTGCGGAATTTCTAGCGCATGGCGTATTTTTTTTAAACGATAATCCAGTGCAGCGCGGGAAATTCCCAATAAGCGTGCCGCTTCAGATACATTGTGTTTGGCTTTTTGCATCGCGGTGATAATCAGTTGTTGCTCATGCTGTTCTAAATCAAAACCTTCGGTTAAAAGCGTGTCTAAATCTACGCTGTCTTGCTCATCTACAGTATGGTCGCTGTGCATTTGCGGAAACAGGGCATTCAGTTTAATCAGTTGTTGATCTTCCGTCAGTAGTACCGCACGTTCGAGCAGGTTTTCCAGTTCACGAATATTGCCAGGCCACGCATAGCTTTGCATAAAGTTAGTGGCTTTTTCACTGACGCCTTGAATTTGTTTGTCATACATTTTTTCAAAGCGTTTTAAGAAATGTGCAACCAATAATGGTAAATCTTCACGGCGTTCACGCAGCGGTGGAATCTGCACAGGAAAAATGTTTAAACGGTAATATAAATCGGCACGGAAACGACCTGCTTTAACCGCTTGTTCTAAATCTTCATTGGTTGCAGCAATCACGCGAACATCAATATGACGGGTTTGCGAATCTCCAACGCGTTCCACTTCACCTTCTTGTAGCACACGCAGCAAAGCCGCTTGAGCGCGTGGCGAAAGTTCAATCACTTCATCTAAAAAAATAGTACCGCCATGGGCGCGTTCAAATTTACCTAAGCGTGATTGATGTGCACCTGTAAATGCACCTTTTTCAACACCAAACAGTTCAGATTCAATCAGTTCAGGTGGAATTGCCGCGCAGTTGACCGCAACAAAAGCATGTTCTTTACGCTGACTCAGTTCATGCACACCACGGGCAAAGGCTTCTTTTCCGACCCCTGTTTCACCTTGCAGCAAAATCGACACTTTGGCACCTGCGGCTTTTTTGAGTAAGTCACACACCCGCTGATAAGCCGCCGATTGTCCGACTGAGCTGAACATGCTGTAGTCATTTTTACTGGTGGCATAAATCGACTTTTTCAGTTCATACAATTCGGCTTGCAGTGCAATGAGTTCCTGTTCCATCGGTTCAGGCGACATGAACTGAATCAGCTCATCGGCATTTTCCCATTCACTGAGTTGTTTACCAATAATACGGCAATGCTCACGCCCGCAGGCTTTACATTCCACTTCCTGATAAATAATGGTCATGCCTGTGGCAAAACTGCTGTAACCGCAAGCATAGCCCAGCAGCATCCAGCAGGAAGGTTCGTGACTCAGTCCAAATTGCTCAACATGCACATCGGCTTCAAAAGAGTTATGCCAGTTTAAGTCTGCATAAAACTGTTTTTTCTTTTGATTTAAAATCAATTGATTGGCAGAAACTTGCACCATGCCACGAATACCGTGCATTTGCGGCCCTGCCATAAAAGCCTGTTCTTCATTTAAACCTGGGCGCATTTTAGTAGTGACTTCTGCATCTTTCAGACCTGCCTGATAGCCCAAACGAATAAAAAAGCGTTTGGTGCGTTCCATCCCAATCATATTGGCAAGGTCTTTACGCAAATAGCCCATGATGCTGGTATGCATCAGCAACATGCGATATTCATCAAACCAGATTTGTCCACGCTCAGTGTCAAAATGTAGTTTGGAAAGCAGGTCGTGAATTTCCTGAGGATGACCTGCATATTTGCCGCTGCTGTCGTATTTTACTCGTACCATGCGCCGTGTTTAATCCATTAAATTCGAGGCTGTTTAGCCATCTTATGCAAATTCGTGAAAATTCAATAATACCTAAACAGCATCATGCCAAACCTTAAAGGTATTTAGTTGTATCTATATGTTTTTGTTGTTTTTATTCCGTCTTTATCATAAGCGAATTGCATAAAGCCTAAGGGTAAATTTTTGTATCTGTACGGGCTGTATTTCATCAAATCATGAAATCTTAAATTTTTTAAACATCAAAATTCATCAAATCATGAAATCCAAATTCTTATAAAAACACTCAGATTTTTTAAGTTGCTGTTTTTCAATGTTTTTATAAAGTTGGCACGCTTGTTGTAATAGTAAAAGTAAGCAACAGATGCATGAAGCAACTGAAGCAAGTTCTGAATGAATCAGATCTTGTAGGAGAACAATATGAAGGATGCAACAGGCGCATTGCCCTTAACCAAATATATTCGGGTAACGGGCGATATTAATGCCGCATTTGTCGAGTTCGACTTTGCCATTCACGATCCCACTTTATATGTGGAGTTGGTGTTACCGCAGCAAGCATTCCGCGAGTTCTGCGCAACCAATCAAGTGGTGGAAATGAGCGAACAACAGCAAGCCGTGAATGATGCTGAAGAAGACAAATGGCGTTACGGCATTGAACACGACACTTTAGTCGGTGCACAGCGATACAACATTGATCATGAAGATCAACACTGAATGCTTAAGGAGATAAGCGATGACTTTAGAAATTAAAACAGCGGGTATTGAGCCAATTCGTCAAAACTATGCCTATATTGAGCGCCGTTTTGGCAACAAGCCAGCCACCCGTTATCAGGAAGTCAGTTTTGATATTCAGGCGGAAACCAACTTTCACTATCGTCCGCTGTGGAAACCTGAAAAAACCTTAAATGATAAAACCCATACTGCAATTGAAATGCAGGATTGGTATGCATTTAAAGACCCGCGTCAGTTTTATTACGGAACTTATGTGCAGCATCGTGCGCGTTTGCAGGACATTGCCGAAAGTAACTTTAGCTTTTTTGAAAAGCGTCAGTTGGCAGAGCATATTTCTGAAGATGTCAAAGCCAAAGTGATTGCCTTGTGTTTGCCGTTTCGTCATATCGAACAGACTGCCAATTTACACATGATGTCGGGCAGTGCTTATGGTTATGGCACGGTGCTGACCCAAGCCTGTATTTATGCTGCGATGGATCGTTTAGGGATGGCGCAGTACATCTCACGGGTTGGTTTGGCACTCGATGGCAACACGGGCGAATCTTTAATTCCAGCCAAACAAGCATGGATGCAGGATGAAGCATGGCAAGGACTGCGCAAGTTGTGTGAAACCAGTTTGATCGAGCAGGACTATTTCAAACTGTTTTTATTACAAAACTTGGTGATTGACAGCTTTATGAGCGAATTGGTTTACACCCAATTTGATCAATGGCTGGCACAGCATCAAGCACGTGACTTGGCGATGCTGATGGAATTTATGCAGGAAGCCATGGCAGATTTACGCAAATGGTCAGACAGCGTATTTAAAACCGCAGCTGCAGAATCTGCACATAACAAACAATTGTTGAGCCAGTGGTTAGCCGAATATTTACCTGAAGTGAAAGCGGCATTTGCAGCGTGGGCAGCTGAGGCGTTGTCTGCAGATGCAGTCGACATTGCAGAACAAAAACTGCTGGAACGCAGTAAAAAAATTGGCATCGAACTCGAACAAATTTTGCAGGCTTAAGGAGAAGCAGCATGTCTAAGGTTTATCTCGCATTACAGGACAATGACACGTCGCGCTACATCATTGAAGCGATTGAAGAAGACAACCCAGATGCCACGATTCAATATCTGCCAGCCATGATTCGGGTAGAAAGCGAAACAGGTCTGATTGTTAAAGCAGAAACGGTATCTGAAAAACTTGGACAAGATTGGGATATTCAGTCTTTACAACTCAACATGATTACGTTGGGCGGCAACGTCGAAGAAGATGATGACAGTTTCCGTTTGCACTGGAACTAGGAATAAGGATGTGCACTGAGCCAATTTGAGTACAGTGCCGCCAGAACATATTGCTGCATAGATTGCCGCTAAAAAATTTAAGGATGATGAGCATGAATTCACAAGTTAAAACCCCAGCAAAAAAACTGAATGCCAAAGACCGTTATCGCGCACTTACTCGTGACTTGGATTGGGACTTTTCTTATGCAGACCGCAAAGAAGCCTTTCCATACGAAGAATTTGAAGGCATTAAAATTACAGACTGGTCTAAATGGGAAGATCCATTCCGTTTAACCATGGATGCTTACTGGAAGTATCAGGCAGAAAAAGAGAAAAAACTTTACGCCATTTTTGATGCTTTTGCACAAAACAACGGTCAAATGAACGTGACCAATGAGCGTTATTTGAATGCCATCAAACTGTTTTTAACTGCGGTAACTCCGCTTGAATATCAGGCATTCCAAGGTTATGCACATGTAGGGCGTCAGTTCAGTGGTGTAGGCGCACGTATCGCATCACAAATGCAGTCGATTGATGAATTACGTCACGTGCAGACGCAAATTCATGCCATGAGCCATTACAACAAATTCTTTGATGGTTTTCAGGATTGGTCGCACATGCATGACCGCGTTTGGTACTTGTCTGTACCAAAATCTTTCTTTGAAGATGCGCGTTCAGCAGGGCCGTTTGAGTTCTTGTTAGCCATTAGCTTTGCCTTTGAATATGTATTGACCAACTTGTTGTTCGTACCGTTCATGTCAGGTGCAGCACACAATGGCGATATGGCAACGGTCACCTTTGGTTTTAGTGCACAGTCCGATGAAGCACGTCACATGACTTTAGGTCTAGAAATCGTGAAATTCTTGTTAGAACAACACGAAGATAACGTGCCAATCGTACAGGAATGGATTGATAAGTGGTTCTGGCGTGGGACTCGTCTGTTATCTATAGTTGGCATGATGATGGACTACATGCTGCCAAACAAAGTGATGTCGTGGAAAGAAGCGTGGGAAACCTACTTTGAAGAAGCGGGCGGTGCGTTATTTAAAGACTTGAGCCGTTACGGTATTCGTATGCCGAAATATTCAGAAGTAATTACCAAAGAAAAAGAACACGTGTCGCATCAAGCGTGGTGGATTTTCTATAACTTCGGTCATGCAGCAGGTTTCCATACTTGGATTCCAACCGATCAGGAAATGGATTGGTTATCTGAAAAATATCCAGACACCTTTGACAAATACTACCGTCCAAAGTGGGAGTTAGCACGCAAGATGGAAGCAGAAGGCAAGCGTTTCTACAGCGCAGGCTTACCGCAATTGTGCCAAATTTGCCAAGTGCCAATGACTTTCACCGAAATGGATGGCGATCCGACCATGTTTACGTATCGTGAGTCTGTTTATAAAGGCGAGCGTTACCACACCTGTTCAGATGGTTGTCACGATATTTTTGAACGTGAACCTGAAAAATATGTGCAGGCATGGTTGCCAGTGAACCAAATTCTACAAGGCAACTGTGGTGGCTTAGATTTGGAAAACATGCTGCGCGAATATTATCGCTTCAATGTCGGTGCAGATAACTTGGATATTGAAGGTTCACCAGACCAGCAACGCTGGAAAAAATGGAAAGGTGATGCGGCTTAACACGCATTCACTATCTAAAGTAAATATCTAAAATTTAAGTTATTTCAAGATTCAAATTTAAAAGGATTTCGGTTTGAGTCATTTGCGGCTCAAACCACCCCAATACGGAGAATGACCATGTCAGTACGCGCTATTCGCCCAGATTACGACTTTGAACCACGCGACCTACAAAAACACTATGGCGACAACATTTTGGTGTATGTGGGTTGGGATCATCACACTTTATATTGTTCTGCACACGCCATGTTGGTTTCGCCGCAGCAAACCTTTCAGGAATTTTTGGATCAGCAAATGCAGGCGGGTTTCCATCAACATCCTGACTTTGAAAACATTAAATGGGATGAAGTGCAATTTACTTTAAACAAACAGGTAATTCAGCCACGCCCTGAACAGACCTTGGCAGAAATTGGCTTCGATCAAAAATCACTACTGCGTTTTGTGACCCCAGGACTGAATGGGTACAAGGGCGCACACGTTTAAAACAGTAAGATCACAACAAAATAAAGACAGCAAAGCACAGTCAGTAAGTACAAGACAGGAGGTCGCAGATGAGCTATCAAGTCACAATTGAGCCAATTGGCGCAACCATTGAGGTTGAAGAAGATCAAACCATTTTAGATGCCGCGTTACGTCAAGGCGTGTGGTTGCCATTTGCTTGTGGGCATGGCACTTGCGGCACTTGTAAAGTCCAAGTCACCGATGGTTATTATGATGTCGGCGAAGCGTCACCTTTCGCGCTGATGGATTTGGAACGTGAAGAACACAAAGTGTTGGCGTGCTGCTGTAAGCCTGAATCAGACATGACCATTGAAGCCGATGTTGATGAAGACCCAGATTTCTTGGGATATTTGGTTCAGGATTATCAGGCCAAAGTCCTTGAGGTAAAGGACTTATCTCCAACCATTAAAGGTGTGCGCTTGCAGTTAAACCGCCCGATGGAGTTTCAGGCAGGGCAATACATTAACGTGCAATTCCCGGGTATTGAAGGCACTCGTGCCTTCTCAATTGCCAATGCACCAAGCGAACTAGGCATTATTGAATTGCATATTCGTCATGTTGTGGGCGGCAGTGCTACGACCTATGTGCATGAGCAGCTTGCGGCAGGCGACGCACTGGAAATTTCAGGGCCATACGGACAATTCTTTGTACGTAAATCGGATGATCAGGATGCGATTTTTATTGCAGGTGGTTCAGGTTTATCTAGCCCGCAATCTATGATTTTAGACTTACTAGAGTCGGGTGATACCCGCACCATTTACCTATTCCAAGGTGCGCGTGATGTTGCGGAATTATATAACCGAGAACTGTTTGAGCAGTTAGTCAAAGACTATCCAAACTTCCGCTACATTCCTGCATTAAATGCACCTAAAGCAGAAGACCATTGGACAGGATTTACAGGCTATGTGCATGAAGCGGTTGCCGATTATTTTGAGCAGCGTTGCGGTGGACACAAAGCCTATTTATGCGGCCCACCAGTCATGATTGATGCAGCAATTTCGACCTTAATGCAAAGCCGTTTGTTTGAACGTGATATTCACACTGAACGCTTCTTGAGTGCTGCCGATGGTGCAAGTGGTCAGTCACGTTCAGCATTGTTTAAACATATTTAAAAGTGGATAGGTGCTGCAATATTGTACTGAGCCTATCGAATTGCAATAGATAAAAAGTTTCCAAGGAAGTCGGTCAGTGTTGAGGCATTTAGCTCAGCACTGACACCATCATCAACACAGTAAGGCAGTGTCAAAAGCCAAAATAGCAATGCGACAACCAGCAAAGCCAAAATAGCCAAGGAGAGTTACATGGACCGTCAACAAATTGATACTTTAGTGAAGGAAATGAACGTAGACACCGCTACACGCCCTGTCGATCAGCGTGTGCAGCAAATAGTGGTGCGTTTAGTGGCAGATTTATTTCAAGCCATTGAAGATTTAGACATTCAGCCTTCAGAAGTGTGGAAAGGTCTGGAATATATTACCGATGCAGGCAAAGCCAATGAACTTGGTTTACTTGCAGCAGGTTTGGGTTTAGAACATTATCTAGATTTACGTGCCGATGAAGCCGATGCCAAAGCAGGCGTAACAGGCTGTACACCACGTACCATTGAAGGGCCACTTTATGTTGCAGGTGCGCCTGAATCAGTCGGTTTTGCGCGTATGGATGATGGTTCAGAATCAGACCATTTAGATACGTTAATTATTGAAGGTACAGTCACTGACACCAATGGCAATATCATTGAAAATGCCAAAGTCGAAGTTTGGCATGCCAACGGTTTAGGTAACTATTCATTCTTTGATAAATCTCAGTCTGACTTTAACTTACGCCGTACTATTTTCAGTGATGCCAATGGTAAATATGTGGCGCAAACGACCATGCCAGTCGGTTATGGCTGCCCACCAGACGGCACGACTCAAGCTTTATTAAACAAACTAGGTCGTCATGGCAACCGTCCATCTCACGTGCATTACTTCATTTCTGCACCAGGTTACCGCAAACTCACTACGCAATTTAACATTGAAGGTGATCAATACCTGTGGGATGACTTCGCATTTGCGACCCGTGAAGGTCTGGTTGCAACAGCGGTAGATGTGACCGATGCTGCAGAAATTCAGCGCCGTGGTTTAGACAAACCATTTAAGCACATCACCTTTAACTTTGAATTAGTCAAAGACACTGCAAATGCACCATCGACTGAAGTTGAACGTCGTCGTGCAAGTGCTTAATCCCACACCTTAAAACACAAAGTTTTAACACGTTCGCCAATACAGCATCAGCAAGTTCTTTGTTGATGCTGCCCTTAAAAGTCGGCTGTTCGCGCATGAATGATTCAGGCGCAGCAGGCAGACTTCATCAAAATTTCTATTGAATAGGATGTTCTATGAATAACAAAATTTGGGCACTCATGCTTTTGGGTGTCATGGCGACACACGTCAATGCAACAGAAAACGGTTTAGATACATTTGGATTAGGCGCAGAAGGCATTGCAGCAGGGGCTTTACCACCAGCTGGGGTATACTTACTCAACTACTATCAGAACTATCATGCCAGTGAGTTTAAAGACGGCCCAGACAATTTCCATGCCGATGTGAATGTCTATATTCCACGTTTGGTATGGATGACCCCCCAACACATTGCAGGCGGTCAGTTGGGTTTATATGCTGCACAGCCTTTGGTCGATTTGCGTTTAAATGTGATGGGCATGTCAGACTCTAACAGTGGTTTGGGCGATTTGATTATTGGCAGCATGTTGGGTTGGCATAAAGGCAATCATCACAGTGTAGCTGCTTTAGAAGGTGTGCTCGCAACAGGCGATTATGAAGATGCCAATCCACAACGTCCTGTAGTTGCCAACTTAGGTAAGAACTACAACACCATTCGTCCTATCTTTGCGTATTCTTATTTGCAGCCGCAAGGTTGGGAGTTTTCCACCAAAATGTCTTATAGCTTCAACAGTGAAAATGACGACACAAATTATCAGTCGGGGGATTATTTCGCTGGAGATTATGCAATCGGTTATCAATTGAATGATCAAGTCAAATTGGCACTCGAAGGTTATGTATTTAAACAAACCACAGATGATGAAGTGAATGGTGTCAGTATTGGCAATAAAGGACAGGCTCTATCTTTTGGTCCCGCGATTCAATACAAACGTGATAATTGGTCTTTGGAAGCAAAGTTTTTGAAAGAAACCGAAGTGGAACATCGTCCTGAAGGACACTCTTCGACTTTGAAATTGGTTTGGGCTTTTTAAAGCCCGAACCTGATTCTGCAGTGTTGCACATCAAGCTATCTTACAAAACAAAGTCAAGTTGAAAGACTTGTCTTTTTTGCAGCATCATTTTTCAAGATGGCTTGCTTCTAATTACGTGCTTCCATAAGTTGAGTTTGGTGGACTGAATTTTTAATCTCTCACGTGTTGCACTTATGCGCTAAGATTAGGCATAGCAACAGGGTGCGTATTGCGAGCAGGAGAGCCATTTTGAATCAAATAATGGATGCCGATGTAATTATTATTGGTGGCGGACAAGCAGCATTGGCCACGGCTTACTTTTTAAAACGGCAAAAAATCAATTTTCTGATCTTGGATAATCAAACGCAGTCGGGCGGTGCGTGGCAACATGCGTGGGATTCTTTACAGCTGTTCTCTCCAAATACATGGAGTTCTTTGTCCGGCTGGTTAATGCCAAAAACCGAACAGGAATATCCGAAACGATTAGAAGTGATTGACTATTTAACAGCGTATGAAACACGCTATCAATTTCCTGTGCTGCGTCCTGTGCAGGTCGAAAAAGTCCTGAAGGAAGGCAATGATTTAATTGTGTGTTCGGCACAGCAAAGCTGGCGAGCCAAAGCCGCTGTGAGTGCTACTGGAACGTGGAGTCAGCCTTTTATTCCTGCTTATACAGGACGCGAACGCTTTTTAGGCACACAAATTCATTCGGCTCATTACCGCAATGCCAATGCTTTTCAGGGCAAAAGAGTCATGATTGTCGGCGGGGGTAACTCAGGCGCACAAATTTTGGCAGAAGTGTCTAAAGTGGCCGAAACTTTTTGGGTTACACAGCAACCGCCAAGTTTTTTAGCCGATGATGTAGATGGACGGGTTTTATTTTTACGTGCCACGGAGCGCTTAAAAGCCCAGCAGGAAGGTCGCAGTATTGAACAACCGATCGGTGGTTTGGGCGATATTGTGATGATTCCAAGTGTCAAAGAAGCACGGCAACGTGATGTATTACATGGTCTGCCGCCATTTGACTATTTAACCGAACATAGTGCAGTTTGGGCAGATGGGCGCGAACAGGAAATTGATGCCATTATTTGGTGCACAGGTTTTAAGGCAGCATTGTCGCATTTACAAAGTTTGAATGTGGTTAATGCACAAGGCACAGTCGATGTGTTAGAAAATCGAGCGTTACAACAGCAAAATTTATGGTTGGTTGGTTATGGCGATTGGACAGGCGCAGCCTCGGCAACTTTAATTGGTGTTTCCCGAACCGCACGGAATGTGGCAGAGCAAATTGCTGCGTATTTGCAGACAACAGCGTAAAGTCATTAACGTGACAAAAACTGTGTTTAAAAAATGAATCATGCAATTTCAGCCATAAAAAAGCCCTCTGTAGAAGAGGGCAAGAGGGTAACTCAAAAAATTAAAGATGCTCAATCATAATAAGGTGACAGTCAGGACTTACTGTTTTGGTAAATCAAACCAAATGAACTGGCTGTCTTCTTTTGCTTCAATCACAGCATTATCAGCAAATAACAAAGCATCGCCCGCTTTAACTGTTTGCTCGCCAATGGTGATTTCACCACGAATTACATGCACATAGTTTACCGCTTGTGTTGCTGTAACTTCTAAACGATGTCCAGTTTCTAAAACAGCTGCTTTTACTTCTGCCTGTTGACGAATGTGCATTGGGGCATTGTCATTCGGGCCGACAATTAAATGCCACTGGTTGGGTGCTGTATTTGGGTCACGTTGAATTTGCTGATACGTCGGCTCTGCATCGCGTACATTCGGCTGAATCCAAATTTGCAGCATGTGTACTTCTTCATCACCATTGTTAATTTCGCTGTGCTGAACGCCTGTACCTGCGCTCATTAACTGCCATTCACCTGCAGTAATATGGCGTTCATTGCCCATGCTGTCGCGGTGGGAAATCGTACCACTTAATACACAAGTCAAAATTTCCATGTTGTCGTGTGGGTGAGTACCAAAACCATTATGTGCGGCAATACGGTCATCGTTAATGACACGTAAGGCACTAACACCCATATATTTCGGGTTATACCAATTACCAAAAGAGAAACTATGTTTGGTGTCTAACCACCCCATTTTCACATGACCACGATCTTCACTACGGTGTAAATAAGCATTCATGATAATGCTCCTATCATTTTTTTAACTTGAACTAATCTTAATCTTTTCACCGCAGCCGACCTAGAGGCGAACTGCAACATGCCGTTCTAAAATTGCAACATGTGTAGATTTTTTGCAGAACCTAGACATTTTAGAGTTTTATCGCGGCATTAAAAAACCCACGTAAAAACGTGGGTCTTTTGCGGTTTAAAGCGATCACTGATTATTCAAGGAATTTTACAGTCACGCCAGAACGTACTTTACGACCTAAATCGTTTGCATCCCAGTTGGTTAAACGGATACAACCATGCGACGCCGTTTTTGAAATGGTCGATGGGTTTGGTGTGCCGTGAATACCGAATGATTTTTTACTTAAACCAATCCAGATATTCCCCACAGGGCCGTTAGGGCCTGGTGGTAAAGACAGCGGTTTTAAGTTTTTGCCCTGAATAAAGTTACTTGGTGAATAGCTGTACCATGGGTTTGGTGCAACACCTGTCACTTTATAAGTACCTGTTGGCGATGGAGTATCTGCACTGCCAATGGTTGCTGGGAATGAGCCGACCATTTGGTTTTGTTTGTTGAACAAATACAGTTGTTTTGCACCTTTGTGCGCCACAATCAGGTGAATGTCTTCAGGTAAGTCATTGCGAACGTTGGTCACCAATAACTTTTCACCCACTTTATTAAATGTTGCATTCGGATTTAATTTCTTTAAGAAATTTTCATCCATGTGGAATTTTTCACCTAACATTTCACTTACGCGGGTGTAGTACAAGCCTTTCATTTTGGCTTGTTCTGCATAGTCATGCGGAATAGATTTCGCATAAGGACCTTTTAAGTCCGCTTCAGTAACCGTGTATTCTACAAATGCAGGACGTGAACCTTGACGTGCAACCAACGCATCCCAAGTTTCTTTGGTTAAAATACCCGTTGGGCTAATGCCATTCATTTGCTGGAATGATGCAATTGCTTTTAGGGTGTTCTTACCACTAGTGCCATCAATTGCACCTGGAGAAGCATGTGAATTGTTCAGCATCACGTGTGCACGTGCATACACAGGGAACTGACCTTTACCAATATTTTCATACCAAGTGGCATTATTTAAACCATCTAAAGTCCATGAAGCTTTTGGTGCTGCTGTGTTGGATGTAGCAGTTTGGCTTGCAGAGCTTTTTGTTGGTGCAGTGCCTACATCGGCAGTGGTATCTTCAGTTTTGTGTAGATCATCTAAGGTTTTTGAAGCCTTATTTAAATCATTTTGTTCTTGTTGCGTAATAGCAGTGTCTGTTGCATTTAGATTATTTTGTGCAGCCGATGCTTCTGTCGCTAAAGGATCAATCGGATCTTCAATAGCGGTATTGCTAATCACTTGTGGATTTAACGGTTGTTCAGCAGTAGATGCAGCAAAAGTAGTCCCTGCAAAAATGCAACTTAAACTCATTGCGAGTATTGTGCGAACCAACATGTAATTCAACCTTGAGAATTATTCATTTACATAGATAAAAACTAGCCAAGTATTGCAGAAAAACTAAGGAGATGCAGTAGTTGTTTTGTGTAAATATGCAAGATAACCCCAATTTTACAGTGACTTTTGTTTGTGTGATGTATTTCACATAAACGTAAGCTGAATTTGAACACTTAGAATAGGCTGAAAAGACGAGCAAGAAATGAAGTTATTAAAACTTCAACCTTTTTGATATGATGGCTGCAAGATTGAAAATGAGTTGGGAAAGTAAATGACGACCTTAAAAAATGATCGTTTTCTTCGTGCCTTATTACGTGAGCCAGTAGATTGCACGCCCGTATGGATGATGCGTCAGGCAGGACGTTATTTACCAGAATATCGTGCTACACGTGCGCAGGCAGGAGATTTTCTTTCTCTATGCAAAAATACTGAATTTGCCTGTGAAGTGACTTTACAGCCTTTGCGTCGTTATGAATTAGATGCTGCGATTTTATTTTCAGATATTTTAACTGTACCCGATGCATTAGGCTTAGGTCTGTATTTTGAAGTAGGCGAAGGGCCAAAGTTTCATAAAACGGTGCGTACCGAGCAAGACGTTGCCAATTTACCTAAATTTAATGCCAAGTCAGACTTAGACTATGTCATGAATGCAGTATCGACCATTCGTTCTGCTTTGGGCGGACAAGTGCCTTTAATTGG
The DNA here is from genome assembly GCF_013418015.1 of Acinetobacter sp. YH12211. Lineage (NCBI taxonomy): Bacteria > Pseudomonadati > Pseudomonadota > Gammaproteobacteria > Moraxellales > Moraxellaceae > Acinetobacter > Acinetobacter sp. YH12211. Next base: position 133,003 of record NZ_VPCW01000004.1, on the reverse strand, counting down.
TTTTTCAGGTAGTCCATGGACTTTGGCAACGTATATGGTTGAAGGTGGTTCAAGCAAAGATTTCCGTTTCACCAAAAACATGATGTACGCACAGCCTGAAGTTTTACATGCACTATTAGACCGTTTGGCCGATGCAGTGACCGAATACTTAAATGCACAAATTGGTGCAGGCGCACAGGCAGTCCAAATTTTTGACAGTTGGGGCGGTGCATTGGCCCATCGTGAATATCTTGAATTTTCACTCCACTATATGCAGAAAATTGTGTCAGGTCTGCAACGTGAAAAAGATGGACGTAAAATCCCTGTTATTTTATTTACCAAAGGTGGCGGTCAATGGCTGGAGCCAATGATTGCAACAGGTGCAGATGCTTTTGGTCTGGACTGGACAACACCGTTAAATGTCGCACGTCAAACGGTGAGTGGTCGTGCCGCATTGCAAGGTAACTTAGACCCAGCCACTTTGTACGGTTCACCTGAAGCAATTGCCAAAGCAACACGTGCGATGCTAGATGATGCCTATGCCAATGGTGAAAAAACAGGTTATGTAGCCAACTTAGGGCATGGTATTACCCAGTGGGTAGACCCTGAACGTCCTAAAGTATTTATCGACACGGTTCATGAATACAGTGCCAAATATCTATAATCGCACAATGATATAGATGGATCATTTGTAGATGTATCGGTGTAATCTCAGCTTCAGTCAGGTTGTCACATCATGTGGATAACATGGCTAAAGTCAGGACTTGAGTTTTCGACTAAGGCAGCTTCGGCTGCCTTATTTGGAATTTTATTGCTGATTGCATTTGCCCTGACTGCTTCAATGGGCAGTCAGGAATATTTCGGATTTTTCCGTTACGACTATTTATTATTCTATGCCTTAATTATTCAAGTTTGTCTTTTATATTTAAAACTGGAATCTTGGGCAGAAGCCAAAGTCATCGCTTTGTTTCATATTTTAGCGATGATCATGGAAATTTTTTTAACTCATCCACAAATTGCATCGTGGCAATATCCTCAACCTGCTGTCTTTAAAATTATGACCGTACCGCTTTTTGCAGGCTTTATGTATTCTGCAGTTGGCAGTTTCTTTGCGCGTTCTTTGCGTTTGTATCGGGTATCTTTACGGAATTTGCCGACTTTTAGCAATATGATGGCCTTGGCAGTGTTGTCGTACATCAACTTCATGAGCAAGTTTTTTATCCCCGATATTCGTTATGGCTTGTTTGCGTGGAGCGTTGTGATTTTCTGGAAAACCAAAATTCGTTTTCAATTACAACGGTCTCAATTACAACTGCCCATGTTGCCTGTATTGATGCTTTTGGCTTTTATTATTTGGGTCGCAGAAAACATTAGCACCTTTTATCAAATATGGTTGTATCCAAGTCAGGTCGATGCGTGGCACATGGTCGGCTGGGGCAAACTCGGTTCTTGGTATTTATTGCTGTTACTGAGTCTGGTTCTGGTCATGAAAATTTTGGGTTATCGCGATGCAGAAGGGCAGTGGACACTGAAAACTGAGGATCAACAGCAGCTGTAAATCTAAATGCTATCTTCAACACTAAAATCTATTTTCAAATTTAAGACCAATCTTTAAGCTAAAAACCAATCGACGCTACAAAAATGCACAAAAATAATGCCTGATTTTGTGATAAATGTTTTGCCTTCTGAGTGACATCTCGCTATCTTAAAATAGTGTAATAAAAATTACACATAGCAATAAAGAATAACGATTCGAAGCATAATTTTTCGAATAATAAATCTCTGGAGTAAGGCGATGATTAAAAAATTAGCATTGGCTGCTGTCTTGGCAGTGGGTTCTACAGCAGCATTTGCAGACCGTGATGCAGGTTGTGGTATCGGTTCTCAAGTTTGGGCAGGTCAGTCTGGCAAAGTTGCAAAAATTTTAGCAGCAACTACAAACGGTATTTTTGCAAACCAATTGTTTGGTATCACATTTGGTACTTTAGGTTGTAGCGGTACAGGTACAGTAACTGCACAAGTTGTGACATTTACCAATGAAAATGCTGAAACATTGGCACGCGATATGGCAGTTGGTGAAGGCGAAAGCTTGAACGTATTGGCTGAATTATTAAGCATTAAAGCAGAAGATAAAGCACATTTCTTTGCGGTTTCTAAGCAAAACTTTGCATCTATTTATTCTGCAGAAAACCAGACTTCTTTAGAAGTATTGGCATCTTTACAGAGCGTGATGGCGAATGATGACGTTTTAAAAGCATACGTTTAAGTTTGAATAAAGCCCTGCATTATTCGCAGGGCTTTTTTATAGCACAAGAATACGTTTAAGCCTGAATATGTATATAAAATTTATAAAATGTCCATGAAATCCATTATTTTAAGTAGTTTAGTTTTTTTATCTCCTACGGTTTTTGCGTTATCTCCTGAAATATCTCCAATACAGATTCAGCCACTTACAGCCACTTCTACAGTACAAAATACAAATAAATTAGCAATATCTTCCGCACATTATGTGCAAAAAGCCAAAGACCTACACTTGGCAGAACAGGTGACTTGGCAGCGTTTAATGTATGCGCAGCAAGGCAAAAGTGAAGTGCAATATGCAGGCTATTTTGTGTCGGAACAAGGCGGAAGCAATTTAAACCAAGAGTTACTTCGCAATGTGCAGGCATTATTTGAAATAGCGCCTGCCAATCAATCGGTGCAGTGTAAATTTCCTGCACGTAGCCGCTGGTTAATTGAACAATTACAAATTCCTCAACAAGATTTGGCACAGGTGCAATGTCCTGAATTGGACGAATGGATTGGACAAATTAAACCTTATAAAGCAGTGCTGATTTATGCCACAGACTTTATGGGCAATCCAAGTTCTATGTTTGGGCATACTTTATTGCGCTTAGACCCAAAAGATCAAAAACAACTGAATTTAATTTCTTATGCTGTCAATTATGCAGCAACGGTAACGGGCAGCGAAGGTTGGTCTTATGCATGGAAAGGACTTACAGGGCAATATCCGGGTGAATATTCACTGATGCCGTATTACCGCAAAGTAAAAGAATATGGCGATTTAGAAAGCCGAGATTTGTGGGAATATGAACTGGCACTGAATGAGCAGGAAACCACATTTTTAGTGCAGCACATTTGGGAAATGAAGCATGTGCAATTTCCGTATTATTTTATCAGTGATAATTGTGCCTATCGCTTATTGGGTTTAATGGATTTGGTGCGCCCTGAGCTGAATTTACAGCAGCAGTTTAGAGTCGCATCTATTCCAATTGAAACACTAAAAGCTGTAGAGCAGGAAAATTTAGTGGCAGATGTTGTCTATCGTCCTGCTTTGGAAACTCAGTTATTGGCGCAAGCTAGACAACATGGCACAGCGTTGGCAAAAACTGCCCATCAAGTGGCCGAAGCAGAACCTGAAAATGTGGCGGCAGTTTTGCAAAATCACAGCCAAATCGATCAAGCTAAAATTCTGGAAATGGCTTATGACGATTTGTATCTGAAACTGATTGGACGCAAAATTGAAGCCAAAATTGCACAACCGCGACTGAGACAAATTTTAAGTTTAAGAAGTCAGATCAATTTAGAAAAACAACGTCAGGATGTCGCACGCCCTCAGGTCGATCCTGTGCAGGGGCATCATGCACGAAGCTTTGCTGTGCGTACTGGCGAGGTGCAAGGCGAGCATTTTGTAGAGTTGAGTCATCGACAGGCTTACCATGACTTACTTGATCCGCAAGGTGGTTTTCGTACAGGGACGCAACTCAACTTTTTAGAAGCTTCTGTGCAATATCGTGAAGACCGCTTAAAACTGAATCAGTTAGATTTACTCTCGGTGAACTCTTATAACCCAATGACCGCATTTAAAACACCACTTAGTTGGGGCTTTAATTTGGGTTGGCAGCAAGAAGCCCTGAATTCGCACGGGGCTTTTAGCGAAACGGAACAGCATGGTGTTTTAAGTTTAAAAACACAGTTTGGTTATAGCGTGGCTAATCAAGCGCGTGAACATTTGTGTTATGTGCAAATTCAAAATCATGTGCAAGCGGGTAAGGCTTTAGACAAAGGCTGGCGTGTTGGAATTGGCCCAACACTGGGTTGTCAAAATATCTGGTCAGCACGCATGAATAGTTTGGTTCAGCTTGAATTACCGTATTGGGAAGATCGTCACCAATGGCAATTTAAGCTGAACAGCCAGTTGCAATATGTACTCAACCCGCAGCATGTGTTGCGATTGGGTTGGGAATATCAACAACAGGACAAACAGGACTGGAACAAGACCAGTTTAGGCTATGTGCATTTTTTTTAAAGAGCTGTTGAATTTATACTGAATTGTAAAAAACCAGCTAAACAAGTTGAGTTGCTGGTGAAACCCGTTAAAATTTAGCAGTTTCTTTTGGCTGGGTTGTTGTGGATGTATCAAGAGTGTACGCATGAGCTTGCAGAGCAATGGAAGTCAATTTGCGAGCAATTTAAGCCAGAAGATTTGCAAGCGACATTCCAGTTTATTCAAGCACATGCAGAAGATTTTGTGATCGAGTTCTATCAGCAAATGTTGCTTGAAGAACATGCGACAGAATTTTTGTCTGCAGAGATGGTGAAGAATCGCTTAAAAAACTCTTTATATCAGTGGCTAATTTCCAGTTTTGAAGTTCCGTTTCAACACAATTATAACGAGATTGTAGAAAAGCAATTTAAAGTGGGCGATGTGCATGCACGTGTACAAATTCCATCTTGGCTGATTATTCGTGGTGTGCGCGTTATTATAAAAAAGGCTTTTGAGTTTTTTGCAACAGAAGCCAATAGCAACTTAAATCAGTTTAATTATTTAAGCCAAATTTTATGCTTTGCCACAGAAATTATGTGCCGATCTTATGAAATGAAGGTCGAAGTACATAATGATATGAAACATACCTATCGCTTATTTTCTGCCATGCAAGATGTTGCCGTGCACAAAGATCGACAACGCGGAACTTTGCTGGATTGGGAAAATGAACTGATGTTTCAGGTGGTGTCCGATCACACCAAAATGACGCAACCGATTTTATCTAAAACAGAATTTGGTTTATGGTTTATTCATAAAGCGGCTTATGCATTTTCAAGTTCGGAACAAGTACAAACTATTACTGAATTTATTTTTCAGGTGGATGAATTAATTCAGAAAATTGGTCAATGTGAAAGTCAGGCACAGGCAATTGAAATGATTCAATCCATTCGTGCCAAGAATCGTGAAATTTTGCATTTAGTCGATCAAATTTTTCAGGTGTCTGAATATATCAATTCAGGCAATGATGCCTTAACTCAACTGCTCAACCGCCGTTATTTAAATACCATCGTGTCCCGTGAAATTAATTTTTCACGAAAAAATAATTCGCCTTTAACATTGTTGGCGATAGATGCCGATCATTTTAAATCAATCAATGACCGTTATGGACATGCAGCAGGAGATGATGCATTACAGTTTTTAGCTGATGTGATTTTGCAATATGCAAAAGGCAGTGACTATGCCTTCAGAATTGGCGGCGAAGAATTTTTACTGTTACAGATTGATACCACCATTGATCGTGCCTTGGTAGTCGCTGAAAATATTCGTAAACGTGTCGAAAAAGCCACATTAAAAACATCAACAGGTGAAGAATTTAACTTTACCATTAGTATAGGTGTGCATGAATATGATGGGCATCCAGACTATCAACGTTTTTTTGAAGAAGTGGATAAAGCCTTGTATATGGCAAAAAATAATGGACGCAACAATGTGTCTGTAGGTTGAATCTGAAGATGTATCAAGCTAATTTTTTAATCTAAAACCCAAAAATCCCGAACATAAATTTCGGGATTTTTTATTTGATTGAGGAACTTAGCCACAATTTAAAAACTCTCAGGCACCGCACTTAAAAATTCACGACGGGCTTCTTTATCTGTTTTAAAGTCACCTACAAAAGATACGGTACGTGTGGTCGATTCCTGTTTGCCTACACCGCGCATCATCATGCACATATGGGCTGAATCAATCACCACAGCAACACCGCGTGCTTTGGTCACTTCAGCCACAGCTTCCGCAATTTGCTGAGTCAGATTTTCCTGAATTTGCAAACGACGTGCAAACATTTCGGTAATACGGGCAAATTTAGACAAGCCTAAAACATTACCTTCAGGTAAATAGGCGATATGCACGCGACCATAAAATGGCAATAAATGATGTTCACACAGTGAGTAGAACTCAATATTTTTCACCAAGACCATTTCACGGTTGTCGGATGGAAATACGGCATTATTGGTCACTTCGGCTAAGGTTTGGCTATAGCCCGAAGTTAAATACGAAAAAGCTTTAGCAGCACGCATCGGCGTATCTTTTAGACCTGGACGATTAAGATCTTCACCAACGGCGGTTAGGATGTTTGCGTAGGATTGCTGCATAGACATAAGACGTGTTCACTTACACTGATATTGAACAAGGTCGGCATTGTAACAGAAAACTATTGCAATGCCTTGTTTAAAAGATGAAACCGATTACTGTTTAAACTTTGGGTTCTTTTCGCTGCGTTTAAGCAACACTAAAACTGCACCAGTGCCACCTTGTTTTTCAGGCGCACTCACAAAAGCCAAAACATCACGATGCTGACGCAGCCAGCCATTTACATAAGTTTTTAAAATGGCTTCAGGGCCTTTGCCATGCACAATTTTAATCACGTTCTGGTTTTCATCTTTAGCCATTTGAATGATTTGCAAAACGGCTACCCGCGCTTCTTCTACCGTACAACCGTGCAAATCAACAGCTTCAAACCAGCGTAAGTTGCCTGCTTTTAAATCTTCAAAGACTTTATGTTGCAAAGTTGCAATGCGATAGCTCAGCGAAGCTTGGCTGCCCACAGGGTTAAGCATGGCTTGCGTATCGGACAGCAAGGTATCATCGGTTTCCATAGGGCCTATGGCTGCTGCACGTTTGGCCAGCGTTTGGGCATCTGGTTTTTTCTTGGCAGTGTGTTCGATTTTTGCAATATTGCCTGCGTCCATTTTTTGAACGCCTTGCATTTGCTGACGAAACAATGCGAGATCATCTTCCTGTTGTTGCTCAGGCGTCTGAACTTTGGGTTCAGACGGCTTGGCAATGCTTGAAGTATGAGGCTGAGTGATTTGCTTTTTAAAAGATTTTAGTAAATTGTACTGTTCTTTAGAAAGCGAAGAATCATGTTTACTCATGGTATTTCAAATTGGATTATAGATTTTCAGGCTGACCAAACAGTGCCGTAAAGGCATGGTCAGGACGTGCTTGTTTCATAAAACTTTCACCGACCAAGAAACTGTGAATCTCATGGTCTTGCATCATGCGGACATCTTCTGGTGTGGCGATACCACTTTCAGTGACCAATAAACGCGCAGGCGGCAACAAGTTTTTTAAACGCAATGAGGTGTTTAAATCGACTTCAAAGGTTTTTAAATTTCGGTTATTGACCCCTAAAATACAACGCTCTGAAAGATTCAAAGCACGTTCCAATTCATTTTCATCATGCACTTCAACCAACACATCTAAGTGATGTTCAAAAGCCGTTTCCGACATTTCTTCCAACTGTTGGTCAGATAGGCAAGACACAATCAATAACACACAGTCTGCGTGTAAGGCACGTGCTTCTACCACACCATACGGATCAATCAAGAAATCTTTACGCAGAGCAGGCAAGTTACAGTGTGAACGGGCAATCTGAATATTTTCATCTGCACCCTGAAAGAAATCGACATCAGTCAGCACAGATAAACAGGCTGCGCCTGCGGCTTCATATTGCTGTGCAATTTCGGCAGGGTCAAAGTTTTCACGAATAATGCCTTTAGATGGTGATGCTTTTTTAATTTCCGCAATCACCGCTGGGCGTTTGTTATGCAAGGCTTGTGCAAAGCCACGTGCAGGTGTTGCTGCACGTGCCAATTGTTCTAGGTCTGCATAACTGCGTTGTTTTAAACGCTCGGCAAACTCTTCTTTTTTACGTTCTACAATTTTACCTAAAATGGTATTGCTAATATCCACCATGATGCACCTTCCTGATTTGCTTTATGCTTCGTACTGTTTGAGCGTTTTGGTAAATTCAGACAACACGCCCATTTTTTCCAAAGCTTGTCCACCATAAATAATGTCATGTGCCAAAGCGACACCTTGTTTGTAGCTTGTAGTTAGACCCGAAACATAGATACCCGCACCCGCATTGAGTGCAATCATATTGGCCGCTTTTTCGCCTTTATCTGATTTGTTTTTGCCTAAAGCATCTTTAATCAAACTCAAGCTTTCAGCAGAGTTTTCTACAATCAGTCCTGTTAAAGTTTGAGATTCAATTCCCACGCTTTCAGGGGTAAGTTCCCATTCGGTAATTTCACCATCTTTGAGTTCTGCAACATAAGTGCTCGAAGCAAGGCTAATTTCATCTAAACCATCTTTAGAATGCACCACCATGACATGCTCAGCACCGAGCTGTTTCATCACTTCTGCAATCGGGCGGCATAATTCATTGCTAAACACCCCAATGACAAAACGCTTTACACCCGCAGGGTTAGTCAATGGCCCAAGCAAGTTGAAAATACTGCGAATACCCAACTCTTTACGCGGGGTAACCGCATATTTCATGGCTTTGTGATGATTCGGTGCAAACAAGAAACCTACGCCCATTTCACGAATACAGCGTTCAGTTTGTTGCATGTTTAAATCAAGATTAATGCCTGCTTGCTCAAGTAAGTCAGATGAGCCTGATTTGGTTGAAACCCCACGGTTACCGTGTTTGGCAATGGTTGCACCTGCAGCTGCAATGACAAAGGAAGAGGCGGTAGATACGTTAAATAGGTTTTGACCATCGCCACCTGTACCAACAATATCTACGAGGTAAGGAATATCGCTGACATCAATTTTGATGGCAAATTCACGCATTACACGTGCAGCAGCAGTAATTTCATCAATGCTTTCGCCTTTTAAGCGTAAGCCCATCATCAATGCACCAATTTGAGCGTCTGTTGCTTCGCCCGACATAATCGCGCGCATCACATCTTCCATTTGAGGCTGAGTCAGGTGAATTTGTTTTGTAATATGGTTGAGTGCTTGTTGAATATTCATGTGATTTGACTCGCTCATTATGCGTAAATTTCCAAAAAGTTTTTAAAGATTTGATGACCGTGTTGGCTCAGGATCGATTCGGGGTGAAATTGCACGCCTTCAACAGGCAAAGTTTTGTGCTTCACGCCCATAATTTCTTCCATCGAACCATCTGCTTCTTTGGTCCAGCATGTCACTTCCAGACAATCTGGCAAGGTTGCTTGATCAATCACCAAAGAGTGGTAACGGGTTGCAGAAAATGGTGAAGGCAGATTGCTAAAAATACCTGTGTTGCTGTGGTACATATCCGATAAACGACCATGCATCACGGTTTTAGCGCGCACAATGTTTCCACCAAAGGCTTGTCCGATACTTTGGTGTCCTAAACACACACCCAGTAACGGAATTTTGCCTGCAAAATGCTGAATTGCAGGAATAGAAATCCCTGCTTCAGATGGAGAACAAGGGCCTGGGCCAATCACCAAATACTTGGGTTGCCATCGCTCAATATCTTCTAATGTCACGGCATCATTACGAACGACTTTTACATCCTGATTTAACTCGCCAAAATACTGGACGATGTTGTAGGTAAAAGAGTCATAGTTGTCGATCATTAAAAGCATGAGCTAACCTATTGAAAATTGAACACTTTAAGTGCTAAAGAGTCTGAGATAATTTGCTTTATTCCTGCGCCTATAACGAGAAAGGACTTTATTTTTCTTGTCGAAAAGAAGGTGGAATAAGGAAGCGCTTATCATCATAGCAAAAAATAAGCATTTTCTGCGGACTATTTATATGATAATCCCTGTTAAAGCTTATCAGCGCATTCACCAATTTATAGATTTTCAAAGCTTGCTGCGCAATGTTCAGGTTTGATCTGAAAGAAATGAACACATGATCAAACAGGGTCATTCACCAGTCATATTTTAGCTTCACACTTAAGACAGCATAAAAAATGCGCTAAAAAGTAGCATCATGGCGCATGTTATTAGCGGTTCACGTCAGGTAGTTTGAGTGCAGCGTTTCGATAGAAAATACAAATCTGCAGTATAGATATTTTCAATCAGCTTGATCGAAAATAATACAGGTTTAGGATTTTTAAACGATCTTATTATTTTTGCTCAATAAAAAATAAAGTGTTGTTTAAGATTGGTCGGACAATTTGCATTGCTCAATGCAAGCTTGGCACAGCAAAATGCTTGCATAGATACAGTTTGAGCTATTTTTTGATCTACAATTCAACAGAAATAAAACATAAATGCACTAAAATGGTGCTATGTTTTGCAGTTTTAAATCAAATCAAATGAACAGTGTTTGAATATGGTGCAAATCGTATTTCTGACAGTATAATAGAGACAAAGTAATTTTTTTAAATGATGTATTCTCATACGGAATTCATGGTTTTAGCTTTGCTTTTAAAAGTTGGTACGCTAATTGCTTAATAACTGCCAACTACTAACACGCACTTTCGGGTGCAACAAAAAACATCGGAGCAAAATGAGCATGGCGAACAAGGTCCTTCAACTCATCCAAGAAAGTGGTGCAAAATGGGTCGATTTCCGCTTTACAGATACTAAGGGTAAAGAGCAGCACGTAACTTATCCTGCAGACAGTATCGATGAAGATACCTTTGAAGACGGTAAAATGTTTGATGGTTCTTCAATTGAAGGCTGGAAAGGAATCGAAGCATCAGACATGATCTTACGCCCAGATGCCAACACAGGTTTTATTGACCCGTTCTTTGCAGAACCAACAGTGGTTGTAACGTGTGATGTTATCGAACCATCGACAGGTCAAGGCTATGACCGCGATCCACGCTCTATTGCTCGCCGTGCTGAAGAATATTTAAAATCGACAGGTATTGGTGATACTGCTTTCTTTGGCCCAGAACCAGAATTCTTTGTATTTGACGAAGTAAAATGGGACATCGATATGTCTGGCGCGCGCCACACATTAATCGCTGAAGAAGCTGCATGGTCTACAGGTAAAGACTACGAAGCTGGTAACTCAGGTCACCGTCCACGTGTGAAAGGCGGTTATTTCCCAGTACCACCAGTAGATTCTTCTCAAGATATGCGTGCAGATATGTGTGCAAAAATTGAAGAAATCATGGGGCCTGGTCGTGTAGAAGTACATCACCATGAAGTTGCATCTTGCCAGTTAGAAATTGGTGTGAGCTTCAATACTATGGTGCGTAAGGCTGACGAAGTGCAACAGTTCAAATATGCAGTTTGGAACGTTGCGCATCAATATGCAAAAACTGCAACCTTTATGCCTAAACCAATGGTAGGCGATAACGGTTCAGGTATGCACGTACACATGTCTATCTCTAAAGATGGCAAAAACTTATTCGCAGGCGATGAATACGCAGGTTTGTCAGAAATGGCGTTGTACTTCATTGGCGGTATTATCAAACATGCCCGCTCTTTGAACGCGTTGACTAACCCATCGACCAACTCATATAAGCGTTTAGTACCGCACTTTGAAGCACCAATTATGTTGGCTTACTCAGCGCGTAACCGTTCTGCATCTATTCGTATTCCTTACGTGTCTAGCCCGAAAGGCAAACGTATTGAAGCGCGTTTCCCTGATCCAATGATGAACCCGTACTTAGGTTTTGCGGCATTGTTGATGGCGGGTCTTGACGGTATTCAAAACAAGATTCACCCAGGTGAAGCTGCAGATAAAAACTTGTATGACCTTCCGCCTGAAGAAGAAGCAAAAATCCCAACTGTGGCACACAACCTAGAAATGGCGCTTGATGCTTTGAAAGAAGATCACGACTATTTATTAAAAGGTGGTGTATTCACCAAAGACATGCTTGATGCTTATATCGAATTGAAAACTGAAGATGTACGTCGTTTGAACACGACGACTCACCCAGTTGAATTTGATATGTACTACAGCTTGTAATACATCAAAAATCTTAAATTTGAAAAACCCGCTTCGGCGGGTTTTTTGTTTTAGATGGTGCAATCATGGTTTTGAATTGGCATGGATTTTATCAAAATATAAGAATTCGCTTAATTTTTTTGGATAATTGCAGGGAATTGCGCCATCGGTCACAAAACTTTGCCTAAATTTGGGCTACACTAGGCTATCTTGTTAAGGTGGCGGAACATGCGAACACAGCCTATTTTTCCCAAGCAGGCAAATCTGCCTTCTGAATTAAAAACATGGCTATATGCAGCAGGTTCTTTGACCCAACAACTGACTCAGCTCGCAGGCGGACAATTTAAAGTTGAACCACTGCAGCAATCTTTTCAGCGTTTAAATTTACAAGATGCCCAGTGGATGCAAATGCCACATTGGCACACTTCATGGGTGCGTGAAAGCTATTTATATGGGTGTGATGAACAGCCATGGGTCAAAGCCAAAAGTATTTTTCCGATTCTAAGTTTGCAAAGCAAAGCCCGTTTATTTCAGCATATTGGCAATAAACCCATTGGCTGGTTTTTATTTCAGCGTACCAATCCGTTGTGTCAAAGGCGTGTGGTTTTGCTCGATGAAGGCTGGACACGACAGAGTTGCTATACTTGGCATGGCTGTAAATTTATTGTGCAAGAAACTTTTTTACCGCGTTTTGAGCAATTTATTCAACAACATTAAGATACGAGATTGGTATGGCATTGGCACAGCAGATCACGTGGCGTGAGCGTTTAGAAGCATATTATTATTTGTGTCGTTTCGATAAACCGATTGGCACAGAACTGGTGTTTTGGCCAACCATGTGGGCCTTGTGGATTGCTAATCAGGGCATGCCGTCTATCGGGATATTAATCCCTATGATTCTGGGCACAATTTTTATGCGCGCTGCAGGCTGTGCCATTAATGACTTTGCTGACCGTAAGGTGGATGGTCATGTGGAGCGTACCAAAACACGTCCTTTAGCCACGGGTGTGATTAGTGCCAAAGAAGCCATTTATGTATTCTTGGGTTTGGTTGCACTTAGCGCAGCCATGTTGTTGTTCTTACCGATTGAAACTTTTTATTGGTCATTTGGGGCATTATTTTTAGCGTTTATTTATCCATTTATGAAACGCTACACTCATTTACCGCAAGTGTTCTTGGGAGCGGCATTTTCATGGTCTATCCCTATGGCTTATACCGCTGTAGGTGCAACGCCTGATCTTACTTGTTGGTTATTGTATTTTGGCAATTTGGCGTGGACTGTGGCTTATGACACTCAATATGCAATTACAGACCGTGAATATGATTTGAAAATTGGGGTGAAATCTACCGCAATTTTATTTGGTCGCTATGACATTCAAATTATTTCATTGTTGCAAGCGGGCAGTGTACTTTTGATTGGTACGGCATTGTGGTTAGAAAATTTACTGATTCCGTTTGGTTTAGCGGCATTACTGGTTGTGGTTGCAGACTTTATATACCAATGGAGTAAAACCAAAGATAAAGACCCGCAACGCTGTTTTTGGGCATTTCGTCATAACCGTTGGGTAGGGCTGATTATTTTTGTGGGAATTGTATTGGCTTTAATGTAAATATTTCTGTGCGATAAAAAACTGAGCAAAGCATCTGATGGTAGTTTGGTCAGGTGCTTTTTTATTCGATCGCTGATCAATTTTTGCTGTTAAAAATTAAACTGAGCATTAGAACGTGCGTACTTATGCACAAAGCACAATCAGCATTATTCTGATATATTGAGCCTCATTTTGAAGTTTGAATTAGGAATAGATGATGTCACAGTCTGAACAGCAAGCACCTGCAAAAAAGCCAAGCCTAAAAAAGATGATTTTCTTGGCAAGCTTAGGTTTGTTGATTCCTATTTTCTTGGTTAGCATGGCATTTTTAGCAGTTAATAGTGATGCTAAAAATCAGGAAAAATATAAACAACAGCAGGCAGAAATTATTGCGCGTATTGAAGCGCGTGAAGCTGCAGAACAACAAGCGAAGCAGGCCAGTCAGATACAAGCCGCTTCAGAAGCTACACCTTAATATCGAGTTGATGATTTCAGCTCAAATCTGATTGCAATTGTCTGATACTCGGAATTTCGGTGTATCGGACAACGCGATAACCTGCCTCGTGAAACATTGCATCCCGTTCTGCATCTTCCTGTTCTTTGCCAATATGTGAGGGGTCATCTAACTCTATAATTGCAATGACCTGCATTTCTGCATTTAAGATCACAAAATCAGTCACTTTACGATTAAACAGCGCACGAATTTTATAGTGGTTGTTGGTGATTAATGCGCTAAACGCCACTTGTGCCAAGATGTGATGCTCAGGAAAAGCTTGTTTTAAACGCATAAACATTCTGCGTTCAAAAGCAGTCATCATCGGTTTAGGATAAAAGTTTTTCTTGGGGAAAAATAATTGCTTAAAAATTAAGATAAACAGGGCAAGGCTAGCCAAGCTGCCAATAAGCAAGAAAGTCGATTGACTGGATTCAAACATAGATGATGCGGTGTCGTTAGACCCTAAACAGCAGGAATAAAAAACCCACGTCATAATGCGTGGGTTTTTTAAGAATTTTGGCTCTCCCACCTGGGCTCGAACCAGGGACCTGCGGATTAACAGTCCGTCGCTCTACCGACTGAGCTATGGGAGAATCTGACACGCATTCTATGTGGGTATCTGTTTTTGGTCAAGCTGGAATTGAAAAAAAACCGTAATTATAGATTAACTGCTTTAAAAATAATCATCTAGCTTTGTTTCAACGCAGTTTTTAGAGTGCTTGAATGGCTTTTATATAATCTTCGCGTGTCTGTGGTGGGTTGGTTTTACGACATAAGTTAATTAATTGCAGCATCTCTTGCTGAGTCATTTCTGTTTTCACTTGGCTTTGAATTTGTTTTAAGGTGGCTTGTTGTTGTGCGTTCAGATCACGACTGCATTGATACAGACGTTCATACATGAGTGTCGCAGCAGTTTTATTGCTTTCAGATTTTTGCGTACATTGAAAAATTGCAAAAATCACCACAATCAGAATTGTCCAAAAAATCAGGGATTTTAACCAAGGCGCTTGCATGGGCTTTCAAGTTTTATTGTTGTTGATGAACCTAAGTTAGCGAAAAAATAGAGTCATCACAAGAGGGGATAGCCCGATCTTCACTGTATGGTTTTAATTTTGATTTAAGGGGAGAGTGAGGCCTGTTCCATTCGTTTAGAACATCATATCCACTATAAAAACAATAAAAATTGCAAAAAAAAATCCCACGTCATACTGCGTGGGATTTTTAGAATCTTGGCTCTCCCACCTGGGCTCGAACCAGGGACCTGCGGATTAACAGTCCGTCGCTCTACCGACTGAGCTATGGGAGAATAGATTGGCTCTCCAACCTGGGCTCGAACCAGGGACCTGCGGATTAACAGTCCGTCGCTCTACCGACTGAGCTATTGGAGAATCTGTGGGGCATTTTAGGGATGAAAGTTTAAGTCGTCAACACGTTCATCATCAGAAATGTATTGTTTGCTTTATAAATATTCATTTCATCTGCAAAAATAAAAAAACTGCCCATAAAGAGCAGTTTTTCTACAGAAAAATAGAAATTATTTTTCTACACCAGCATCTTGACCTGCGTATTTCGCATTTGCGTAATCCCAGTTTACAAGGCTTTCTAAGAAAGTTTTGATGTAAACAGGACGTGCATTACGGAAGTCGATGTAGTAAGCGTGTTCCCAAACGTCAATCGTCAATACTGCAACTTTGCCGTGCGCCATTGGTGTGTCAGCATTTGAAGTTTTCATAATAGAAAGTTTGCCATTCACTTCGTCAGCTACTAACCAAGCCCAACCTGAACCGAATTGAGTTGTTGCAGCAGCAGCAAATTCTTCAGCAAATTTTTCGTAAGAACCGAAAGCTTCATCAATTTTAGCAGCCAAAGCACCAGTAGCTTTACCACCACCGTTTTTCGCCATACAGTTCCAGTAGAACGTGTGGTTCCAAACTTGCGCTGCGTTGTTGAATACACCAGCTTTAGCTGCATCGCCTGCAGTTGCTTTGATGATTTCGTCTAAAGTTTTACCTTCAAGCTCCGTACCCGCGATCAAGTTGTTCAGGTTCACAACATAAGTGTTGTGGTGTTTGTCGTGGTGGAATTCTAAAGTTTCTTTGCTGATGTGTGGAGCAAGATCTTCGTAACCGTATGGTAAAGCCGGTAAAGTAATGGTTGTCATGTTTTCAATTCCTTGCATTTTGCTGGGTTTTAACATTAAGTGGCTCTATTGTAATAGATTTCGAGATCAAATTGCGCATTAGGTATAAATAACCATACAGAATAAGACTCGAATGTATACATCTAAAGACTATGTTAAACACAGATGTCATTTGAGTGAAATCGTTGGGTGAAACGGTGTATTAAATTGGGTTATTTAATTCAAAATAACTATACTCAATATTAAACTGTTCTGAAATAGCTTTTGCGAGTCGTTGTACACCATAGCGCTCAGTCGCGTGATGTCCGCAGGCATAATAATGCACGCCTAGTTCTTTGGCTTCATAATAGGTGCGTTCACTGACTTCGCCCGAAATAAAGGCATCACAACCTTGTTCTGCCGCTTTGCCAATAAAATCTTGTGCTGCACCCGTGCAGAACCCTACTTTTTGAATCTGACTTTTTTCGGCAGGAAGATGAATGGTTTTAAAGCCTAAACGCGCTGTGAGATAGTCACGAAATTCGGTTGCGCTCATGGCTTGCTTTAAAAAACCAATATTACCAATAGGATGACGTTCACTCGGGTCTAGGGCTTGCAAATTTTCTAATGCCAAACATTCAGCAATGGCAGCATTATTGCCTAGACTTGGGTGTGAATCGAGCGGTAAGTGATAACCCACCAAAGAAATATCATGCTGGATTAAACTTTTGATGCGTTTACCGCGCATGCCTGTAATTGGGTAAGGTTCGCCTTTCCAAAAATAGCCATGATGTACCAACAGTAAGTCTGCATTTTGGGCAATAGCAGCATCAATAGCCTCTTGAGAGGCAGTCACTGCACATAAAATTTTTTGAACTTCAGACTTACCTTCAATTTGTAAACCGTTGGGCGCGTAATCTTTAAATTCATGTGTATTTAAAGTTTGATCACACCATTGAATAATTTCTTTTAATTGCGCCATAACTCTCTCAAATTGCACATATTTAGCCAATATCAAAACATATTTTGTATTGTAACTAAAGCAAGACAAAACTCTTGGGCTTTTTTATGTTTCTATTTGTGTTTCGTTTTACAATAGCTCATTCAATGACTTAATCATCAAAAAAAATTTACTTAGAGGTACAAAACGTGCGCCGGACCTTTACCTGGTTACCTTGGGTGTTACTCATTCTGGTTATTATTGGCTTTGTGACTTGGCAACAACTGCAAAAACCGAAAGCGCCTGTGGCTGCCGATGGGGTCAAAATGCCTGCCGAGAAAGTTGAACCATTAATTGATACAACACGGACAGGTGGGGTGGTGTCGTATAGCGCTGCGGTTAAAGTGGCAGCGCCTGCGGTGGTAAATATTTTTACCACACAAAAAGTGAAACAAATGGATCATCCATTGTTAAATGACCCTGCATTTCGTGAATTTTTTGGCAATCAGTTACCCGATCAATTTAAGCAAGGCCCAAATGAAAACAGTTTGGGGTCTGGGGTCATTGTTCGTCCAGATGGTTATATTTTAACGAATAATCATGTGATCGCGCAGGCTGAACAAATTGTCGTGGCTTTGCACGATGGACGCCGTGCGGTTGCAAAAGTTGTTGGAACTGACCCAGATACGGACTTGGCGGTAATTAAAATTGAGTTAGAAAAATTGCCAGTCTTGCCATTTAAACTCAGTGGTAATGAAGTTGGCGATGTAGTTCTTGCGATTGGTAACCCATTTGGTGTGGGACAAACCGTGACTCAAGGGATTATTTCTGCGACAGGACGTTCTGACTTGGGTATTAATACCTATGAAGATTTCATTCAAACCGATGCAGCAATTAATCCAGGTAACTCAGGTGGTGCATTGATTGATGTGGCAGGGAATTTGATTGGGGTAAATACGGCAATTTTCTCGCAATCAGGTGGTTCATTGGGCATCGGCTTTGCAATTCCTGCACAAGTCTGTCAGCAGGTTTTAAACTCGATTTTAAAAGATGGACGTGTGGTTCGTGGTTGGTTAGGTATTAGTTTGTTGCCTGTGCAACAAGACAACATTTTAGAACCTGCACAAGGCGGTGTAGTGGTTGCTGATGTACTGCGCGGTGGCCCTGCAGCAGAAGCAGGTTTAAAACGTGGTGACAAAATTTTAAAAGTGAATGATGAAGCGATTACTTCAACCTCGCATTTAATTAATTATGTTGCTGCACAAGCACCGCATACGACGGTGACTGTTTCAGTTGAACGTGGTGAAGAAGCCTTAGATTTGGAAGTCGCAGTCGGTGAGCGCAAAGTTCAAAATACCGATAAGCAATTTATTCCATTGCCTGAATAATAGATTTAACAGTAACAATTTAGCCTTGCCCGTTTGCAGGGCTTTTTTGTTGGCTAAGTAAATGAAGATCGACTGGAAATAACCAAAGTGATACGGATAACGTGATTTGATTTATCTCTGGGTAGATACAAAGAGAAGGTGGGCTAAATAAACTGTATTGATGAATGATGATACTTTTTGATAGATCTAATCAATCGAGGGTTTGGTTTTGTGTGGCAAGTGTGGATGTATTCGGTGTTGATGTCTTAGAAGATTTAAACGTGCTGTTTAAACATGATGGGTCTCAACTTAGATAAAGAAAGGCATAAAAAACAGCAACCGAAGTCGCTGTTTTTCTAGATCCATTGAAATTATTGCTCTTGCTGAATACCTGCCACTAACCAGTCTTGATTAGAGCCTGCAGGTTTTACAAAGTGCCAAATTTCTGTAAATGGTTGCGGTAAACTGTTCAGGTCTTCGCTGACTGTACCTGTAAAGCGTACACTTATGACATATTGACCATTTTCAGTTGCAGAATCGACCACCATGGCATTCAAGTTAGAAAACTCTGCTACATCTTGGTCTTGGTTTGCCATAATGTCCTGATACATCGACTGATATAAATCAGGAGTTAAATAACGCTGAATTTCTGCGATATTACTGGCTGTGTTCATAGACTGAATATGGTTAAAACGCTGACGCGCTACACGTAAAAAGGTTGCAGGCTCTGAACCATCAGGCAATTGATTGCCACTGTTGGTATAAGCTGCACCAAATGGCGCGTTATTATTGGCAGCTTGACCAAAAGGCGCTTGGGTAGAAGCGGCAGACCCCCCAACAGATTGACCAAAAATATTGGTATTGTCGTTACGTGGCGCTGCAGCAGGTGGTGTTTGCGCAAACGGTGCCTGATTGGCACCGCTATTTGGCGCATACGGATTAGGCGTTAGTTTTTTTTTTGCGCCCATCTTACGGAAAATGAAGAAGGCAACAGCAGCAGCGAGTAAAATCCAAATCCAGCTTGGAATACCGCCTTTTTCCTCTTGCGCTTCGGCAGCACTTGCAGCTTGATCATCGGCCAAGGCATTGGCAGCAACCGCACCAATTGCCGCACCTGCAACACCTGCAGCAACCATACCACCTACGCCTGGACCAGATTTTTGCTGTGCTGGTGCAGTTGTTGGTTGTTGTGCTGGCGTTGTTTGACGAGGTTGTTGGTAAGACTGAGTTGGAGCAGCCGAACGACTCATGCCATGGCTTTTACCGCCACCTGCACGTTTTGCTTCTGCTGCTAACGGAGCTACCAATAAAGTCGCTGTGAGCATTGCTGCGATCAAACCACGCTGTCGAACTTCCATCAAATTTTCCTATATTAAAATAAAGTTAAGCTGTGTATTTATGCAGGCATTTGCTGCGAATTTCAATATAAATATGATATTTTTTCTTGAAACTGAAAAAATATCATCCAAGGATTTAACCTAAGTTTTCACTTAAATTCATGGCTTCAGTTAAGGCTTCATGCAAACGCGCCACCGCAATAATTTGCACACCTGCAATGGCTTTTTGTGGGGCATTGCCACGCGGCACAATAATATATTTAAATCCGTGTTTAATAGCTTCTTTTAAGCGTTCCTGACCATTTGGTACTGGGCGGATTTCACCCGATAAACCGACCTCACCAAATACTGCCAATTGTTGTGGCAGGGCTTTGCCACGCAAGCTAGAAGCACAGGCAAGTAGTACAGCAAGGTCTGAACCTGTTTCGGTAATTTTTAAGCCGCCGACCACATTCACATACACATCTTGCCCTGAAGTTTGTACGCCGCCATGCCGATGCATCACCGCCAATAGCATATTCAGACGGTTTTGTTCCAGACCTAAAGCCACACGTCTAGGCTGACCATGTGCATCATCCACCAAAGCTTGTACTTCAACTAAAAGTGGTCGCGTTCCTTCGCGGCTAATCATGACAATAGAACCTGGAATTGCCTCATCATAACGGCTCAAAAATATCGCAGATGGATTGGCAACCTCGCGTAAGCCTTTATCGGTCATGCCAAAAACGCCCAGTTCATTCACTGCACCGAAACGGTTTTTGACTGCTCGAATCATACGGTAGCGTGAGTCTGACTGTCCTTCAAAATACAAGACGCAATCGACCATGTGTTCAAGGACGCGCGGCCCCGCTAAAGCCCCTTCTTTGGTCACATGACCGACAATAAACAGCGCAGTGCCACTATTTTTAGCAAAACGAGTCAGCAAGGCAGCTGATTCACGAATTTGTGAAACACCACCTGGAGCAGACTGCAACGTTTCGGTATATAAAGTTTGAATCGAGTCCAGAATGGCTACCGCAGGGCGTTCATGCGCCAAAACTTCACAAATCCGTTCGACACAGGTTTCTGCCATGACTTTCAGTTGATCGGTGGGTAAGTCTAAGCGTTGAGCGCGTAACGCCACTTGCGAAAGAGATTCCTCACCTGTGATATATAAAGCGGTGTTATTGGCAGCCGCCATGTGAGTCGCAGTTTGTAGCAAAATGGTCGATTTCCCGATACCAGGATCTCCACCAATCAGTACCACAGAGCCCGTAACCAAACCGCCACCCAAAACACGGTCAAATTCCCCAATGCCTGTTGTTAAACGGGTTTCGTGCGATACAGACACTTTATTAAGCGTGGTAATGGCGGCCGCTTGTCCTGCATAGCCACCGCCCATTTTAGGTTGGGCACGATGCGTGACTGCAGGGGCAATACTGACCTCATGAAGTGAGTTCCATTCCCCACATTCTGAACATTGACCTGCCCATTTAGGATGATCTGCACCACATTGTTCACAGCGATAGACACTTTTTACTTTTGCCATAACCCAGTCATTGCATCAATTAAAAACTGACTACAGCATACAGAGGAATGTTCGCGAAATGAATGTTATCTGGATTTTTCATGGAAAATCATACAACCACGTGGGTGATTGTATGGTTTATGATTTGAACGGAATAATTCAATGAATTGGGCTTATTTAATACAACTCGCCAGATTTGCGCTTCGCAATAAAGTCTTTGGATTCTTTGGCAATCACACCAGACAGTAACAACAAGGCAATTAAGTTTGGTACAGCCATTAAACCATTAAAGGTATCGGCAAATAACCAGACTAAATCTAGGGTGGCGATGGTGCCAATGAACACTGAAGCAATATAAATTAAGCGGTAAATCAACACGTATTTTTCGCCGAATAAATAAGTACAGCATTTTTCACCATAATAGCTCCAACCGAGAATGGTGGAATAGGCGAAGAAGATGATCCCGAAAGTGACGACCCAACCACCAAAGCCTGGCAATAACTGGTCAAAAACCTGTGTGGTGAGTACAGCACCTGTTGCACCACCAAAGCTATTACCTGCCATAATGAAGCCCATTACCAAAACAATCCCCGTGATGCTACAGACAATAATGGTATCAATGAAGGTACCTGTCATAGACACTAAACCTTGACGCGCAGGGTGGTCGGTTTTTGCAGCCGCAGCAGCAATTGGGGCAGAACCCATCCCTGCTTCGTTGGAGAATACGCCACGTGCAACCCCGTAACGAATTACTGCACCAATTGCACCGCCCGCAACTGCTTCACCAGTAAAGGCATCACGGAAAATTAGCTCAAATGCAGGCACGACAAGGTGTAAATTTTTCAGGATAATAATTAAACCGCCTGTAACATACAGAATGGCCATAATCGGAACAATCACCGAAGATGCTTTGGAAATCGAGCTAATTCCGCCCAAAATCACCAATGCAGAAAATACGGTAATTACCACGCCAGTAATCCAAGTTTCTACACCTAAGCTATTTTCAACTGCTAAAGCTACGGTGTTGGATTGTACTGAACTACCAATTCCAAACGAGGCGACTGTGCCAAAAAAGGCAAAGATAATCGCCAGCCATTTCCATTTTAGTCCGCGTTCAATGTAGTACATTGGGCCGCCTGACATTTGCCCTTTTTCGTTTTTAATACGGTATTTAACCGCCAAAACACCTTCACCATATTTGGTCGCCATACCAAACAGGGCAGTCATCCACATCCAAAACACTGCACCCGGGCCACCGAGGACGCAAGCCGTTGCAACACCTGCAATATTTCCCGTACCAATGGTGGCAGAGAGTGCAGTCATCAGTGATGCGAAATGTGAAATATCGCCCGGTTCTTTTTGCGCTTTGTCGTGTTTGCAAAAGACTTGTTTAAAAGCCAGTGGCAGCATGCGGAATTGCCAGAACAATAAGCGGAAGGTGAGGAAGACGCCCGTTCCCACAATGAGAACCAGCATGTATGGACCCCAGACCCAACCGCTTAGGGTTTCCATCATCGATTGTAAATTTTGCATAAATTTCTTCTTATAAACGCAGTGTATAAATGCTTAGTTTGTGACTGTAGTTGAACAGTTGTAAAAATTAAGCAAGTGATATGCCAGTCTTTAAAACTTCCTGTTAAAAGAACTTGGTTTTAAGCACGTTATATTTTTTGCATAGTTTTTAGATTTTGACAATTGATGCCTTGAAATAAAATTGACTTTATCTGTGTCAGAAGTCGCAATTTTTCAGACCTGATAAGGTCAATCTATGCCAGCAGAATAGTAAGTAAGCTAGAATTTTTACTAAGCTCAATATAATCTCTCTGCATTAGCACTTTGGTCGCGGCAGTGATCGCGTTATACTTCATCGAAAATATTTTATAGGTGGTCAGATGCGTACCGTCATTTGCTGCATGAGTGTTTTGCTTACAACAGTGGTTTTGGTCGGTTGTGGTCAGTCAGGTACATTACAGTTACCCAATGACCCAAATTACGACAAACGCGCAAAATATTTGTTATATCCAGATGCTGCGCCTAAACGTGCAACGCAATCGGCAACATCGTCAGACACAGCCGTACCTGTGCAACAGCAGTTTGCTGCACCTGCTGCATCTACATCGACTACACCTTAACGCTTTCTAGATAAAGGATACATTCATGAGTTTTACCCGCATTCAAGGGGTTTTGCACGCCGAGCAATGTTCGCTACAACAACTCGCACAGCAATTTGGCACACCACTCTATGTTTATTCAAAAGCGACTTTTGAAAAGCATTATTTAGATATGGATCGTGCTTTCCACTTTATCGATCATCAAATTTGTTTTGCGGTAAAGTCAAACTCGAATCTTGCGGTATTGAATGTATTGGCTAAGTTGGGTGCAGGTTTTGATATTGTGACAGGCGGTGAATTGGCGCGTGTTCTCAAAGCAGGTGGTGATGCATCGAAAATTGTTTTTTCAGGTTTAGGTAAAACTGAAGCCGATATTCAAAAAGCGTTGGAAGTTGGGATTGCCTGCTTTAACGTAGAATCGCATGCAGAATTAGACCGTATTCAAAAAGTTGCGGCAAGCATGAATGTCAAAGCACCAATTTCATTACGGGTTAACCCAGATGTCGATGCCAAAACCCATCCTTATATTTCTACAGGCTTAAAAGAAAACAAGTTCGGGATTCCGTCTGATTCGGTATATAGCACTTATGAATATGCGGCTTCTTTAGCAAACTTAGATATCGTTGGAATTGACTGTCACATCGGTTCACAATTGACCGAAACACAACCGTTTGTCGATGCTTTAGATCGCGTGATTGTGATGATTGATACCTTAAAAGAAATGGGTATTCAGCTCAAACACATTGATATTGGCGGTGGTTTAGGGGTGACTTATAAAGATGAAACTCCACCAACGGTTGAAGAATATGCCAATGCTTTACGTCCCGCTTTAGAAAAGTTAGGTCTTAAAGTGTATATGGAACCGGGTCGTAGTATCTCTGCCAATGCGGGCGTGCTGCTAACAAAAGTTGATTTACTCAAACCGACCAATCATCGTAACTTTGCGATTATTGACGCTGCCATGAATGACTTAATCCGTCCTGCGTTATATGAAGCATGGATGGACATTCAGCCCGTAACCCCACGTACTGATGTTGAAACGCTAGAGTGGGATGTGGTTGGTGCAATTTGTGAAACAGGTGATTTCTTGGGTAAAGAACGTCAGCTTGCGATCAAAGAAAATGATGTTTTAGCTGTAATGGGTGCGGGCGCATACGGTTTTGTGATGAGTTCTAACTACAACAGCCGTGGTCGTGCAGCTGAAGTCATGGTCGATGCAGATCAAGCACATTTAATTCGTGAACGTGAAAGCATTGAATCGCTGTGGGAAAGAGAGCGTTTATTGCCATAAGGGGAATTCGAGATGTTATTAGAATTTACCAAAATGCATGGTCTGGGCAATGACTTCATGGTGGTTGATCTCATCAGCCAGCGTGCGTATTTGGATGCGCTGACTATTCAACGCCTTGCAGACCGCCACTTCGGGATTGGCTTTGACCAACTCCTGATTGTGGAACCGCCCGATTTACCAAATGTCGATTTTAAATATCGCATTTTCAATGCCGATGGTTCTGAAGTGGAGCAGTGCGGCAATGGTGTGCGTTGTTTTGCACGTTTTGTGCATGAACGTCAGCTTACGACCAAAACCAAAATCAAGGTGCAAACCAAGGCAGGCATTGTAGAGCCTGAATTGGGGCAAAACGGTTGGGTGCGGGTGAATATGGGCTATCCAAAATTCTTGCCGCATGCGATTCCATTCATTGCCGATGAGCCTGATAACTTATATGACATTGCGCTGAAAGATGGTGCTGCATTGACCATTGATGTGGTGAACATAGGCAATCCTCATGCTGTGACCATTGTGCCTGATGTATTGACTGCCGATGTTGCAGGTATTGGCCCACAAGTGGAATCACACGAGCGTTTTCCACAGCGCGTCAATGCAGGTTTTATGCAAATCATTGACGAAAAACATGCGCGTTTGCGTGTGTTTGAACGTGGCGTAGGTGAAACCTTGGCTTGTGGTACAGGTGCATGTGCTGCAGCCGTTTCGGGTATGCGCCGTGGCTTATTGTCTAATTCAGTTGAAATTGAACTGGCAGGTGGTAAGTTGCAAATCGAATGGCGTGAAGGCGATGTGGTGTGGATGACAGGGCCAACTGCTAATGTCTATCACGGTCGTTTGGATTTAAATTATTTTCAGGGCTGATGTTTCGTTCTAACATGAACAGCTCTTATCTTACTTAAAAGCACTTTTCAAAACGAATAGTGCTTTTTTGTATCTTGCAGCACGGATCAGGTATGCTGTACTGAATGTCACTCTAAAAACTTCTACTCATTATGCCGCAACTGATTTTTTTACCTGGCGCTTCAGGCAATACCGCATTTTTTCATCCGCTAATCGAAAAAATTGAAAAATTGCCGTGGCAGAATGCTGTAAAAATTGTGGCTTATCCTGAATTTAATCATCAACCTGCACATTCACAGGTACATGATTTTGCAAGTTTGCAGGCTTATGTGTTGGCGAATATCCCAGATGATTGCATTATCATTGCACAGTCGATGGGTGGTATTTTTGCAGTTGCTGCCGCGTTGCAATATCCAGAAAAAGTCAAAGGATTAGTATTGGTTGCAACATCTGGTGGCATGGATTTAAGCAGTTTTCAGGTGCAAGATTGGCGACAAGACTATCAAGCAAGTGATTTAAATTATCCTGACTGGTTTGTAGAGGCAAAGGCCGATTACACGGTAGACTTTGCTAAAATCAACATGCCTATTTTGTTGTTATGGGGTGATCAAGACCCGATAAGTCCACTGGCGGTAGGTGAGTTTTTACAACAACAATTTCCACAAGCCGTATTAAAAATTGTGCATGATGGTGATCATTTGTTTTTAGAAACACATGCAGATCAGGCGGCTGAACACATTGCTGCTTATTTATCTCAGTTTGCCGCAGTTCAGCAATCGGAGCGTGACTAATGTACGATCCGCAGCAACTATTAAAGATGTGGCTCAAAGAACGAGAAATACAACAGCAGTCACCGCATACGTTAAAAGCCTACGCACGCGATTTAAACGATTTTTTTAGCTTTTGTGAGCAACAACAACTTGCCTTATATGATGTAGAGGCTGCAGATTTGCGCCATTATTTAGCGCAAAAAGTAGAACAGCAACAGTTAAATAGCAGCAGTTTACAGCGCATGTTGTCAGCGATTCGTCAGTTTATGAAATGGGCCGAGCAAGGGCAGTATTTACAATTTAATCCAATTGATAATTTTCAGCTAAAACGTCAGCCACGACCTTTGCCGGGTTTGATTGATATTGAAACGATTCATCAAATTTTGGATCAGCCTGAACCTGAAACTGAAGTACAACAACAAATGTGGCGACGCGATAAAGCGATTTTAGAATTGCTCTATTCGAGTGGTTTGCGCCTAGCAGAGGTACAAAGTTTACGTATCCGCGATTTAGATTTTAACCGTCAATTGCTGCGCATTACGGGTAAAGGCAATAAAACCCGTATAGTGCCTTTTGGTCGCAAAGCCAAAGATGCGGTGATGCAATGGCTGCAGATTTACCCTTTATGGCAGGGCGATTTTGTACCCGATGCAGCATTGTTTATTACTCAAAAAGGTGAACCTTTAAAAGCACGCCAAATTGAAAATCGGGTGAAGTTTCAGGCGCAGCGTGCGGGCGTTAATGTCGATTTGCATCCGCACTTATTGCGACATTGTTTTGCAAGTCACATGCTGTCGAATAGTGGGGATATACGTGCAGTCCAAGAAATGCTTGGGCATAGCAATTTAAGCACCACGCAAATTTATACCCATGTCGATTTTGATCAGTTAGCGCGAGTTTATGATCAGGCACATCCACGTGCGAGTAAAAAGTAAAGCTTTACCTAAAGTCGGCATTATTTTTGCAAGTTAAAATATAGCTATTTCATACTGCAAATATTTTTCTCACAGTCAGTTGTAAAGCCTTTGTGCTGTACTTAATACTTTAAGTAAAAGCGCTTTCACCAAGATGTCATTGCAACTATTGTAGAATAATAAAAAAGTGCGTTATGCAGTATAAAGAAGCAGAAAGAGTGGGTCACACGAATAATAGACATGGATGACATTATTTTTTGTTCCACTGCATAACACTTTGGATATCAAATGATAGGCAAAACCATGATTTCGAATCTTCAAGAAAAATATGAACAATTAAGCCCAAGCCAAAAAGAAATTTTTGCAGGTTATGGCTTGCGTCAAGTGAAACATTTTGTCGAAATAAGCTTGCCGATGATCGAGCAAGAACTACCTGCCGATTGTTTAGTGCAGGGTATTAATGCCGAAGGTAAAATGCAGGCGATTCATCCGCAAACGCAACAAAGCTATTTATGGATTTCAGATCAGCAGTGGCAAGCACGCTCATCCGCTGGTAGTAAAATAGATGTAAAAGAAGATTTTATTGCAGTTTGGGAAATTTTTAATTTACAGGCCTATGAGTTGATAGATTTAAGTCATATCCACCGTGACTTTTTAGAAACTCAGCAAGTTTGAGCTGAGTTTTTTTTATGCCCTTTATCAGGGAGGTGGCGTGGTGAAAGCGCATAAATATCCATCAAAATAAAACAGATTGTTTATTTCATACCCAATAAACTGCTGAATACAGTTTTGTGAACCAGCAGTCATATTTTAAAAGAGCATTTATATCTGAAAAAATACTGCAAAAAATAAAGTTTTCTATCTTTAATGACAGTCAGATTATGGGGTTTTATGTAAGGAACTTTGCTTAAATTGTAGGCGGAACTCAATTTGAATTGCATTTCAATCAATCTTGTTGATGAGGGAAATAAATAAAAAACATAATATAAATCAAAGCTTAAAATTGCTTATATAATCGTCGCTTGGTTTGTTAATTTTTAGAAATAAAAAAGTATGAACGCATCGTTCAGTTAATTTTCGGCATTTTTAGCCTTGTTTAGACAATTCTGACTTGACCGAAATGCCGATCACATAGCAAGATAGGACACCTAAAAAATTTAAAGCGAAGAGTTATTATTAACTTTTCTCAATATTTACTTTTGCTAAAACAGCCGAGGATTACATGAAGGCTCTTGTTGCTGTAAAACGTGTGGTAGATGCCAACGTTAAAGTTCGCGTTAAGCCAGATAATAGTGGAGTTGACCTAACTAACGTTAAGATGTCAATTAACCCATTCTGTGAAATCGCAGTGGAAGAAGCGGTTCGTTTAAAAGAAAAAGGAACTGTTTCAGAAATCGTAGTGGTATCCATTGGTCCTAAAGAAGCGCAGGAACAAATTCGTTCTGCAATGGCGCTTGGTGCAGACCGTGGTATTTTGGTTGAAACAGCCGATGAGATTGGTGCACTTGAAGTGGCTAAAATCTTAAAAGGTGTTGTTGAACAAGAACAACCACAACTTATTTTATTGGGTAAGCAAGCTATTGATGACGACTCTAACCAAGTTGGTCAAATGCTAGGCGCTTTACTTGGTGCAGGTCAGGGTACTTTTGCTTCAGAAGTAAAAGTAGATGGCGACAAAGTTCAGGTAACACGTGAAATTGACGGTGGTTTACAAACTGTTGAGCTTGCACTTCCTGCAATCATCACCACTGACTTACGTTTGAATGAGCCACGTTATGCGGCACTTCCAAACATCATGAAGGCACGTAAAAAACCGCTAGACACCAAATCTCCTGCAGATTATGGCGTTGCAACAGGTACTAAGCTGAAAACTGTAAAAGTTGAAGCACCTGCTGAGCGTAAAGCGGGCGTACAAGTGAAATCTGTAGATGAGCTTGTAGAAAAATTGAAAAACGAAGCGAAAGTGATCTAATACAGAAGGATAAAAATCATGAGTATTTTAGTTATCGCTGAGCACGACAATAAAGCACTAAATGGTGCAACATTAAACGTTGTTGCTGCAGCTCAAAAAATCGGTGGTGATATCACTGTATTGGTTGCGGGTTCTGGTGCACAAACAGTTGCAGACCAAGCAGCTAAAGTTGCAGGCGTAAGTAAAGTATTACTTGCTGACGATGCGGCTTATGCAAACCAATTGGCTGAAAACGTAGCAAAACTTGTTGCAGAATTAGGCAAAGGTTATAGCCATATCCTTGCTGCTTCTACAACAACAGGTAAGAACATTTTGCCGCGTGCGGCTGCACTTCTTGATGTTAGCATGATCACAGACATCGTCGCTGTAGATTCTGCAAAGACATTCAAACGTCCAATTTATGCAGGTAACGCAATTGCGACTGTAGAATCTTCAGAAGCGATTGTGGTGGGTACTGTACGTGGTACAGCATTTGACCCTGTTGCTGCAGAAGGTGGTTCAGCAGCAGTTGAAGCTGCTGCTTCACAAGGTGATGCGGGTATTTCTAAGTTCGTATCTGAAGAAATTGTGAAATCAGAGCGTCCAGAGTTAACAGCAGCGCGTATTGTGGTTTCTGGTGGTCGTGGTGTAGGTTCTGGTGAGAACTATCACAAAGTGCTTGATCCATTAGCGGATAAACTTGGTGCAGCACAAGGTGCATCTCGTGCAGCAGTAGATGCAGGCTTCGTACCGAACGACATGCAAGTTGGTCAAACAGGTAAAATCGTTGCACCTGATTTGTATATCGCTGTAGGTATCTCTGGTGCGATTCAGCACTTGGCAGGTATGAAAGACTCTAAAGTGATCGTTGCGATCAACAAAGACGAAGAAGCGCCAATCAACGCAGTAGCTGACTACTGGTTAGTGGGTGACTTGAACACTGTTGTTCCAGAGTTAGTATCTAAAATCTAATTACTGAACACAGTCAAAAACGCCTCTATGTGAATAGCATAGGGGCGTTTTTTATTGTCTTTTTTAATTTAGATGCAGTGATTGGTTTTAAGTACATTATGTGAACTTAGCGTATATGTGGGTACATATCGAGCAAGTATATGTTGAAGATATTTTGACGTGACTCTTAAAAATATGAAGCACTTTTGTTTCTTGGGTGTGAATATTTTTTTGCCTAAAAAATCACCGTTAAATTTAAGTAAATTAACAAGATTAAGATCATCTCTAAAGCACAAAAACACAGGCGTATATGCTATAATTTTTCGCTAGTTTTTATTTTTAGCCTGCATTTCAGGCTAATCATTTGCAAGTTTTACGACATATAAAATGCAAGCAAAATTTGTTTGCAGAATAAGGAGTATGCATGAGCGTATCGGAAATTAGACCGATTGCCATTGAGGATGAACTCAAGCACTCGTATTTAGACTATGCGATGAGCGTGATTGTGTCACGTGCGCTGCCAGATGTACGAGATGGTCTAAAACCTGTGCATCGTCGTGTGCTATTCGCAATGCACGAATTGGGCAATGACTACAACAAAGCTTACAAAAAGTCTGCCCGTGTAGTCGGTGACGTCATCGGTAAATATCACCCTCACGGTGATTTTGCAGTTTACGAAACAATTGTTCGTATGGCGCAAGATTTCAGTTTGCGTTATCAATTGGTCGATGGTCAGGGTAACTTCGGTTCGATTGATGGCGATAGTGCCGCAGCCATGCGTTATACCGAAGTCCGTATGCGCAAACTTACTCATGAACTGTTGGCCGATTTAGAAAAGGACACTGTCGATTGGGAAGATAACTACGACGGCTCTGAGCGTATTCCTCAAGTGATGCCTACTCGTATTCCAAACCTATTGGTCAATGGTGCTGCAGGTATTGCTGTAGGTATGGCGACCAATATGGCACCGCACAACATGACTGAAGTGGTGCATGCATGTTTGGCTTATGCAGACAACCCAAATATTTCAATTGAAGGGTTGATGGAACATATCACAGGTCCAGACTTCCCTACAGGCGGTATTATTTACGGTAAATCAGGCATTGTTGATGCTTACCGTACAGGTAAAGGCCGTTTGCATATTCGTGGTAAGTACCATTTTGAAGAAGATCAAAAATCTGGTCGTACCACCATCGTCTTTACTGAAATCCCTTATCAGGTCAACAAAGCCAAAACCATTGAGCGTATTGCTGAACTGGTGAAAGAGAAGAAACTCGAAGGTATTTCAGAACTACGTGATGAGTCTGATAAAGAAGGGATGCGTATTGCAATTGATCTGAAGCGTGGTGAAAACGCTGAAGTGATTGTGAATAACCTATTCTTGAATACACAATTAGAAAACTCATTCAGCATCAACATGGTCTGCCTAGACAATGGTCAGCCAAAGTTGATGAACTTAAAAGATATTATTGCGGCATTTATTCGTCACCGACAAGAAGTAGTGACTCGCCGTACCATGTTTGAATTGCGTAAAGCACGTGAACGTGGCCATATTTTAGAAGGCTTAACCGTTGCGTTGGCCAATATTGATGCCATCATCGAAACGATTAAATCTTCTGCCAACCCAGCCGAAGCGCGTGAGCGTTTACAGGCAGGCGAGTGGGCAGCAGGTGGTGTAGTTGCGTTATTGGAAAAAGCAGGTTCAGTTTCTGTACGTCCAGATGAAATTGAAGGCGAAGACCCTAACCGCCCGTTTGGTTTAGATGGTCAGGTCTATCGTTTATCACCTGCGCAAGTGACCGCAATTTTAGAATTACGTTTGCATCGTTTAACAGGTCTAGAACAAGACAAGTTACATGCAGAATATTCTGAAATTTTGGCACAAATTGCTGAATTAACTGCAATTTTGAATGACTTTAATTTGTTGATGGGCGTGATTCGTGAAGAGTTGGCGCAAGTTTTACAGCAATATGGCGATGCACGTCGTACTGAAATTGTAGAATCTCGCATTGATTTCTCGCGTGAAGATTTAATCCCAGAAGAACAAGTGGTACTGACAGTATCACAAACAGGTTATGCAAAAACTCAACCATTGTCAGATTACGCAGCGCAGCGTCGTGGTGGTCGTGGTAAATCTGCAACGTCGATGAAAGAAGATGATTATGTGCAGCATTTAATCGTGACATCTAACCATGCAACGGTGCTGTGCTTTACCGATGTGGGTAAAGTTTACCGTCTGAAAGTGTTTGAAGTGCCACAGGCATCGCGTGGTGCGAAAGGTCGTCCAATGGTGAACTTATTGCCATTAGATGCCAATGAAACCATCACCGCGATTTTACCAGTCATTGATGCACCGAAGAAATTTACCGAGCGTTTGGCAGACTTCCGTAGCTATGTAAAAGCCAATGCTACACATATACAAACCAACGCAATCATTGCTGCACATTATGCAGAATTAGAAGCTGCCTTTGCTGAATTAGCAGATGGTGATGATTTATCTGATGCATTGCGTGTGCAATTGAAACAATTGGGTGTAGAGCTTTCTGCAACCGATTTAGACGATGAGATCATTGCAGAATTTGCATCACAAGCAGAAGCCTTGCGTAAAAACTTTTATGTCTTTATGGCAACGGCATCAGGTACAGTGAAACGTGTTGAATTGGAACAATTCAGTAACGTACGTTCGAATGGTTTACGTGCCATTGAATTGAATGAAGAAGACACTTTAATTGGTGTTGCAATTACCGATGGCGAACAGCAAATTATGTTGTTCTCCAATGAAGGTAAAGCGATTCGTTTTGCTGAAACCGATGTACGTTCAATGGGTCGTGCGGCCAAAGGCGTACGTGGTATGCGTGTCAGCTTCGGTTCAGCACAAGTTGAAGATGTCGAAGATGTAGAAGTCGATGGCGATGATGAAGACAGTTCAGATTCAGCACTCATCAGCCGTATCGTATCGCTAGTCGTAGTACCAGAAACAGGCGAAGTTTTGTGTGCTTCGGCGAATGGTTATGGTAAGCGTACACCTGTAGACGACTTCCCAACCAAAAAACGTGGTGGTAAAGGTGTGATTGCCATTAAGACCTCTGAACGTAATGGTGAATTGGTCGGTGCAGTTGCTATTGATGAAAGCAAAGAACTGATGCTGATTTCTGATGGCGGTACATTAGTGCGTACTCGCGCTTCTGAAGTGGCGCAAACAGGTCGTAATGCACAAGGTGTACGTTTAATCCGCTTGGGTGAAAACGAAACACTGGTGGGTGTAGAAGCGATTGAAGCTGTTGAAGAAGACGAGTTTGTTGAAGCGATTGAAGGTGCAGAATCTTTAGTGGCTGAAACGGATGCAGTTGCTGAAACTGAGCAAGTGGAAAAAGACGGTGAAAATTCAGTAGAAGAATAAGTTTTTTACTGATAAAAAGGGCGCTTCGGCGTCCTTTTTTATAAACGTTGACTGCATAAGGGTAAGCGATGAAAACCAAATTAATGTTGTTGGCAGCAGCGGTTGCATTGAGTGGCTGTAATTCAATGGACAATATTCCAGATCCGAGTCCTGAACAGGAAAAGGCGGCACAGCTAGCCTATGAGGATTTGCGTGATGGGAAGTATGACGAGTTTTTGGATCAGTTAGAGCCGCAGTTGCAAACCCAGTTTAAGGACAATGAAAAGCTGATGAAACGCTTTTCACGTTCAATTCCTCAAGGTGAATACAAGTCTAAGACTTTAATGACCAAAGAGATTGAAGAAGCAACCAATCAGCTTGGGCAATATAAGGTCAGCTATGAAATTGCCTATCCGGAAAATCTGGTTCAGTATGATGTTAGTTTTGACAAGCCGAATGGTAGCAACAAGATTCGTAATTTCAATATTCAAGTCTTTGGCGAATCGGGTAAATAAGTGGAATAGGAGCATTGCTATAATGCTCTATCTGCTTTGATGACCAGAAATTAAACGTCGATAAGCCAAAAAAAAGCACAAGCTACCGATCATTCCAAGATAGAGCAATTTAGGCAAGATCAGTGTTGTAGGCACACCCATCTGATTGAGTTGAATAAACATCTGCACAATTTGGGTAGAGGGCAGGATTTCGCCAACGACTTGCATCCAGGTGGGCATGGCAGCATGCGGCCAGGCCGCACCAGATAAAAAGAACAGTGGAATAGAAGTGAATACAATGACATGCCCCGCACGTTCCGGCAGATCCAGAAAACTAGCAAATAAGCAGGTCATGCCAATTATCGTGTAGATAAAAACCGCAACAGCCAGCAGCATCCCGAGCAGGTTGCCACCGCGCGGATAATCAAATAGCCAGAAGCTAAAGCCGAATAAATAGAAACATCCCAGACAACCAATGGTGAAGACCGCTAAACACATCCCAATCAATGCATTTGTGTTTAATTCTATTTTTCTTTCCCGATATACCAAAATCAGCATACTCAAACCCAAAAGAATGGTTTGGTGGATAATTAAAGGTGCAACCGCAGGAAAGACATAGCTGCCATAGCCGGACAGCGGATTAAATAAAGGAATTTGATGCACAGAAAGGGCAGGTGAAAAATCCGAGACCTTGCCAAAGCGTTCAGTATAATCTGCCAAAGTTTGCTCAACTGATGTGGCTAAGCCCAGACCAATTTGTTTGGTTACTAAAAAGTTGGCTGTACTTAAATACAGGCCAATGCCACCTGTTTCACCATGCCTTAAGCTTTGCGATAAATTGTCCGGCAGAAGTAAAATACCATCGGCTTTTTGTGATTCCACCCATTGTTTGGCCTCGGAAAAATTGCCGGTAATCGCCTCAATCTCCACATTGGGGCTTTGTGCCACTTGACCAATAATACGGGTGCTTAAGTTACTTTGTTCTTCATCGACAATAATAATCGGTAAGGCTTCAGCCTGCTGTGCCTGATAAGCGGTTGGATAAAAAAAGCTGTAAAACAAGACGGATAGAATAAGCGTGGTAAAGATCGTGCCGTGACTGACAATATCCTTAAAGCTTTGCAGATAGTAAAACCAGAGGGATTTCATTGGACTGCTCCTTTAACTATTTTTTTAAGAAACAGATAAGCCAGCAGAGCGTAAACTAGGGCATAGATCAGCAGCATGAATCCAGCTTGCAGTGAAATATGCAATGGACTACCAATCACCCATTGTTCAGTTTGTAATTTGGCATAGGGCGTAAACGGAATAATATTGGACCAGAGCTGGGTGAATAGGGGCGCATTATTTAAAGGTAAAGTCACACCGGCAAAACTTAAAGATGAACCACCATAGACCGCAATGATGCCAAAAGATTTACTTAAATCTTTGGTTGCCAGAACCACTGCACTGCTTAAAAATGCATAAGCGCTATATAGCAGAAATTGTGCCGATAGAATCAGAGCGAGCGAGCCGGCAACAAACCAGCCGCGAATTTCAATCAGCCAGAACATCCAGATCCAGGTCCATAGACTAAAAATAGCCACATAGATCAGGTTCTTAGACAGCAATGCCATCCAGATGGATGAGTTGCTAATCCAGCTTGTTAAGGTCTGCCGCTTCAGTTCCTGACCGACGGAAAATGCCACACAACAACACAGCAGTAAATGCAGAATTGCCGGAATGACATAGGGTTCCAGATAGAATTCATAATTCAGCTGCGGATTATACAGCGGAGATATTTTAATATGCGGTGACGGTGCTTCGAGAGAAGGCAGCCGGTTGCCCAGATATTGCTGTCCGCTAAATTCAGCGAGTGCTTGTAGGGTACTGACCAGCATGGCAGAGGAAATGGTATTTCCGATGCTGAAATAACTCTGGTTAAAGGCAATACTGATGTCAGCATCCCGGGCACGAACCAGACGTTGCTCGGCACCGCTGGGAATATGGATATAACCCCAAATTTTATTTTGATTTAACAGGCGCTCAATTTCAGCTGTTTGTTCCGACACTGTAGCAATTTTAAGAGTATGATTCAGCGCCACATGCTGATAAATGCTTTGACTCAGCGCACTCTGGTCTTGATCAATAATCGCAATCGGTAAATGATCCGGTTTCCCTTGAGCAAACATGCTGCTGAATAAAATAATCACCAGTGCAGGTGCGAGCGTGACCAGACACAGATCCCATTTTTCGCGGAGCAGATAGCGCAGTTCGCGCCATATACCCGTCCACATTATCGGGTCTCTTTCAGTTTAAATAACACGCTCATTCCAACTTTCAGTTCAGGAATCGCTGGTGTGGGCACAAGATGCAGCTTAAAACTTCGCACATCATAACCGCCGGTTTGGCGTGTGGTCTTAATGGTGGCAAATTCACCTTCAGCACTGATCTGCTTGATTTTAAAAGTGGCGGTTTTATCTAGGGCGGGAATATAACCTTCAATACTGCTCATTTTCTGAAACGGGGCATATTGGTCTTCACGAATATTCAGGCTCACCCACATTTGATCTTCAATCAGGCTGACCACAGGGACTGCGGTGGCTACCAGCTCCGAGACTTTGCCATAGGTTTTAGACACCGTTCCGTTTACTGGTGCTACTAATTGGGTTTCTGCCTCTAATGCATTGGCTTCATCCAGCGCAGCCTGGGCAATATCTACTTGTGCATCGGCAGAACTCTTTTGCTGCGAGGTGCTGCCACGTTTGGCACGTGCGTATTGCTGATACGCTGCTTCTGTCATTTGTGCCGCTGATTGACTGGCTGCATACAATTCATCACGGCGCTGGCGTGAAATCACACCTTCCTTAAATAAATTTGCACCACGCTCATAAGAAACTTTGGCTAAATTTTGCTGTGCTTTCAGCGATTGCCAGTTGGCATACAG
Source organism: Acinetobacter sp. YH12211 (assembly GCF_013418015.1). NCBI lineage: Bacteria > Pseudomonadati > Pseudomonadota > Gammaproteobacteria > Moraxellales > Moraxellaceae > Acinetobacter > Acinetobacter sp. YH12211. Next base: position 96,083 of record NZ_VPCW01000004.1, on the reverse strand, counting down.
GCTGGCGATATTTTCTTCTTGCGAGCCACGTTCAGCAGTCGATTGTAAGGCCAGCGCAGATTGTAAAGCCGCTGCGGCTTGCTGTTTTTTGGCCTGAATTTCCGGGCTGTTTAAGCGCACCAGCACATCGCCTTTTTTGACTCGCTGACCTTCTTCTACATAAATTTCTTCAATACGGCTTGGCACTTTGGTCGCCACCTGAACTGTTTCAGCTTCTACACGACCCTGCAATTCAAGCGGAGCCGGTTGGTAGCTTTTCCATAATCCAAATGCGATGACTGCCAGCAGAACTGGAATCAGGGCCAGCAATAAATATTTTTTCTTTTTAGCGATTTCAGGAGCTTGTTGTTGCTCGGTCGAAGTCGTCGCGTTGTTTTCTATTTCAGTTTTTGTTTCTACCTGTTGCGCAGGCGATTTTTCTGTATCGCTGGATGAAGCCGCTTCATTCACAGGATCATTGGGTTTTTGATCTTCGTTCATGTTCGGCTCCATTAGCGAATATAGTGAGTGTTGGTATGTTGGATGTAGTTCGGAAATTCTGCAATCGAGCCATGGCTTTGTAATAGTGTGGCCAGTGACATCACATATTTGTAAGCATTCAAGGCAGTTTCGGCTCGTAGTCCGCTCAGCATATTTTGTGCATCGATGACCTGTATGGCGGTGCCCATATCTTCTTTAAAGGACAATTCTTGGATGCGTAAATTTTCCTGTGCGGCTTTCAAATTTTGTGCCAGAAGTGCATCACTTTGCTGTGCGCTGAGTGCTTCGCTATAAGATTTATAAATCAGATTTTCAATTTCCTGCTGGGTGCGTGCAGTGAGCAGTTCTGTGGCAGAGCGTTTGAGTTCGGCAGCCTGAATATTTTTGTTTTTATCGATCCCAGAAAACAGGTTATAGCGTGCGGCAACTCCGACAATCCAGTTTTCATTTTGATCCAGACTATATTCGCCAAAAGCAAAAACATTCGGTTTTTTAGCTGCTTGCTGGGCTTTTACATTGGCTTGGGCCAATTGGGTATCCAGCTGCATTTTTTGAATCAGCGCAGAGTTCTGACTAAAAGTTTTTAGCAGATGATTTAAGGCCTGTGGCTCGGTTTTATTGACAAATAAAGGCGTCGAAAGCTCAGTGATGCTACTTTCCTGAAGCAGATTATTCAGCTGGAACAGCGCAGCATTCAAATTGGCCTGCGTATTTTGCTGGCTGCGCTCGGCATTATTACGTGCCACTTCAAATTGCATACGCTGGCCTTTACTGATAAAACCTTGCTGTTCCATTTTTAAGGCATTGCGATAATGCTGCTGCATGGCATTCAGATTAAACAGCGCAGCTGCATGCAATTGCTTTTGGAGCTGCACATTAAAATAACTTTGAATCAGTTCAAAACGCTGCGTATCTTGCTGCTGTTTGTTGCTGAGCTGACTACGACCGACCTGAATATTGGCAATTTCTTTGGCACTACGGGTGAGGCCTCCAGTATATATTGGCATAATCACGGAAACAGTGGGGCGAATCACCTGATCTTCAAGGATGACATTAGACGTATCCGGAATCAGACCAACTCCGCTATGAATAGTATTGTTAAGTCCATCACGCAGTGGATCGGTAATACCTGCAGGTAGATCCACGCCATTACTGGCCTCCCACTCATTAAGCCGGCCATTCACGCCTTGAGAGAGTGAATTCTCCAGATTATTTTTAAATTGCTTTAATGGAATATCGACTTCACTGTGAAAGGCATAGGCACGAACATTCAGGTCGACACGTGGCAGACCTACGCCTTTTACTGCTTCAGCTTCAAGTTTTGAAGCCTGTTCCAGACTTTGATAGGCTTGGCTGCTATAAGAATTTTGCAACAACTGACGTTCAGCATCCTGAAAGCTGATGCTCTGTGCATGAGCAAAGCTGCCATACATCATAGATGCAAGCAGATTTAAACCCCAGACAAGCTGTCTTTTATTTTTCTTTAAGTTCATAAAGTCGCTAAACTGATTTAAAGCCGGTAATGTTATCCCGCTAGTATAAATCAAAGGTTCGCAGATAGAACTAGTGTAAAGTTATAGTATTGTTTCTTGTACATTTGTCTATAAAAAGCACGCTTATGCGTCCTCTAATCTTCTTTTTTTACCTTTTCTTTTTAAATAGCGTTTTTTAGCTACTTTTTCTCTATATTCTTTTAAAAGTCTTGGATTTTTTTGCGATTAATTCATCCATATTGCTTTTTCCCCCCTCGAAATTCAGGATGTTGCTCTCGCATTTTTTTACATTCACTCTTTTCTCGCCAGATTTTAAAGAATAAATAAAGCTTGCTGAAGCATCTCTACGTAAAACTTCTTCTTTAAATAAAGGGGTGGCAATAGATCTCTTACGAAAGTTAATTTAAGAGCATCCAATTCACCATTCCAGCAATTAAATTCATTCTTAGACCAAATCGTTTCCGTCTATTTCTATAGCGTTCTGTTAATATCCGAAAATGTTTAAGTTTGCCGTTGATATGTTCAATTGTGATCCTACGCCGACTGATTTCTTGGTTGATCTGTTTTGCTATTTGGGGTAATGATAAATTGTTAGGTTTCTTGATTGGAATGAGTAACTTACTCTTAATCTGATGAAATCCTTTATAGGCTAAATCTGCCATGATATAAGGATAAATAATCATCTCCTTCAAATGCTTACGCGCAATGTTCAGATCGTGTTTTCTGCCATCTTCAATCTGTATACTTACAATTTGCTTTAATTGGGGGTTAAAAATGACCTGTGTTTTTAGCGTATGTTTCTTCTTTTTACCACTATAGAATTTTCTTTGTTTTTTTGGGACGCTCAATCTGTGACTCAGTAACATCAACGATTACATAATCCCCCTCATTAAACTTTTGATTCCTTTTCGGCAATGCGAAAATCCGTGATTGAATCAGAGCATTTTCAACTTTCTGAATCGTACGATTCACATTACTTTCAGCTAGGTTATAGTCGGCGGATAACTCAATTTGAGTTCTATAACAGCGTAAGTAATTTAAAGTTAACAACAATTGATCCTCTAAAAACAACGAATGAGGTCTTCCAGATTTTTTCTTGGCAAGTTCAGCATGTTGTAACACTGATACCATTTTTAAGAATAATGGACGAGGAACTCCAACAAGTCGTTTAAATTCTTCATCATTAAATCTTGTTAAATTTTCATATTTCATGAGATGAGTATAAACAATTTTTTACTTTCGCAAGAGGTCTAATATTAGTGAAAAAATAATTAGTTTTATAGCTAATCATAGATTCCAAGATATTTTGAGGTAACAAAATTACAGGTCCAACAACTTTATTAGGCCCCCAAGGAGCGTGAGGAAGTGAAAATTTTGATTTTTTCCATTCGTTATCGATTGCACAAAAGAAATGAATAGCCTCTTTTGTTTCAGTCGTTTCTATACCTAATTTTTCACATTGTTCTAATGTATATTCTGCAAAATGTTTAAAGCAAATATTAGGGTTTGTTGACAATTCGTCTATGTTTGCGGCAACGCATATTTTTTAGCTGCTATAAGGCATGGGACAGGAAATTTAGTCATTTTAAATGACTGGCACATAACGCAATAGCAGCAAAAAATATGCTCGCCCTGAAAGGCTGTGGCTAAAACTTTCTCAGATTGTGTTATGAAACTTAGCAATAATCTCGCTATTCCTTGCGTTTCATGCCTGATCTGCTCAGTTTTAGCCTACAGCGCAAGCCATTTATGAAATGTCAACAGACCCTAGTCGTTATATCTGAAATAGTGTCCGGACCTATACCATCTGCAACTAATATTAATTCTTCAAGATCTTCTAATAAGCCTGTCTGAGCTGCCTGAGAAGACTTTAAGCATGTGAGTATATATTCAACTTTAATATCGTGTGATCCTTTGCCATTTACTCCTTCTTTAGTTGCACCAATGCCAGTATATTTGGGCTCAGGAAAATGGGAGCATAATTTTCTTGCTTTAATTTCATCTTTTTCTTTAAGAGCTTCCATTAAACATTTCATAAAATTTTGCTGAGTAGTCAGAGCAGACTTGGAATGTATGTTCTCACAACGAGTTAAATAATAACTATCAATGTATAAGCGAGTATCTGTTTCCAGATTAGGGTCAAAGAAGTCAACTTCAAGTAAATTTTTATCTACCTTAAAGTGATTGAGGAATGTTGTCATTGTTTATTTCTCCTTTAATATTTATTTAAAATATCATTTAATTAGGAGTAGTGGGTGGTTTTTTTGATCAATTTGCGACAGATATTGTCGCATACATTTCAACCTCTTTTTTTGATTTAGTAAATTTATCCCTCGAATCTACATTGATTTTTTGACTCTATCTTGGCTCATAGATTGAAATAATTTTGTGCAAGACCCTGCCAGATATGGTTAAATGCCATCATTTTATTGTGTTTCACTCTGAAAGGAAAAATCATGCGCGCGTACAACTTCTGTGCTGGTCCTGCAGCATTACCGACTGCCGTACTTGAAAAAGCTCAAGCTGAAATGCTTGACTGGCATGGCAAAGGTCTTTCGATCATGGAAATGAGCCACCGTAGTGCCGACTATGTTGCCATGGCTGAAAAAGCGGAAGCAGACCTGCGCAAACTCATGAATATTCCTGAGAACTACAAAGTATTGTTCTTGCAGGGTGGTGCATCGCTACAATTCTCTGCGATTCCATTGAATTTGTTGGGTAAAAACAACAAGGCAGATTATATCCACACGGGTATTTGGTCTGAAAAAGCCTTAAAAGAAGCGCAGCGCTATGGCGATATTCATGTCGTTGAAGCGGGTATTCAGATTGAAGGTAAGCATGCCATTAGCGAACAAAGCCAATGGAACTTATCTGCCGATGCTGCCTATGTGCATTATGCAGATAACGAAACAATTGGTGGTTTGCAGTTTGCCAATATTCCAGAAACAGACAAACCGTTGGTATGTGATTTCTCATCAAGCATTTTATCTGCACCTTTAGATGTATCTAAATTTGGTCTGATTTATGCAGGTGCGCAAAAAAATATTGGCCCAGCAGGCTTAACCATTGTGATTGTACGTGAAGATTTGCTTGATCAAGCCAAGCCTGAAATTCCAAGCATTTTGAAATATTCAGCACAGGCAAAAAATGATTCCATGGTGAATACACCTGCAACTTATGCATGGTATTTGTCTGGTTTAGTGTTTGAGTGGTTATTGCAAAACGGTGGTGTAGATGCGATTCATCAAGCTAACCTAGAAAAAGCGAAATTATTATACGGTTATATCGATTCAAGCGATTTCTACGCGAATCCAATTTATAGCGCAAACCGTTCAATTATGAACGTTCCGTTTACTTTGGCTGATGCCGCACTGGAAAAACAATTCTTGCAAGAAGCTGAAGAAAACCGTTTGTTGAACTTGGCAGGTCACCGTTCTGTAGGTGGTATGCGCGCAAGTATTTATAATGCAGTGCCATTAGATGGCGTACAAGCTTTGGTTAACTTTATGGATGACTTTGCAAAACGTCACGGTTAATTGATAGTAGTAAAAAGCAAAAACCCAGCTGAATTAGCTGGGTTTTTTTTTATAGAAATAGGTGAAAAGTCATAGAGGCTTGTTGATGAGTGAAACTCAGAACACAAAATAGTGTAAGCCGTAGGCGGAGAGCAGCATGCCTAATGCAAAAAATAGGCAAGACATCGGGTCGAGCTGATAGCGTTGCTCAAGTTGATGTTCTACATGCTGTAAGTTTTCTTCTTGCACGATTTTCATAGATATTATTTTCCGATGATCTATTTATCGTTAAATATTTAAATACGGCTATATTTTTAGCATAAAAAATTGATTAAATAAAGTACTAATTTTATTTTAAATATAATATCTGCCAATAATGAATTAATTCTGTGTTGATTTTTAAAATCCGCACCACTCAAGGCTTTCAGATTATCTACGGTGCTTGGTGCAGATGTTTGGGTTTTAAAATAACTTATCCACATATTCGATTTAAAATATGGCTTATTTTGAATTTATAATAAATTTAAAGCTGTGGATAACTGCGTTTTTTTGAATTTAAAATGCTTAAATAAGCATCAATATATTCATACTATCAATAGCACGCTTTTAACAATCAAAAATTGATTATAAGCCATCAGTGAAATAAGTATTGAAAGTTCCTTCTCCCTGAGGAGAAGGCGAGGATGGGGGGATGATGAATATGAATTTATTATTTAGACAGCTACTTTGAGGTTTATTTTTAATAAACTACTGTTTTATATTGTGAATATTGGCTTGAATCCAAATATTGCCACGAATGTATTGTCCAATTTCAAAGTTTTGGTGCGCAGGATTTTTAGTTGCAAGACGAATTAAAATCGCAGGCTGATTTTCATCATGAATTAGAGTGACATCATAAACAGTATAGGCTTGATTCATGAATTCAAAACTGGTTTTACCAACAACATTGCCCTGAAACCAAGCTTCATCTTCCTGACCGATATTTTCGCCATATAAATATGCGACCATTTTAGAAAAATCCACCGTTACAGGTGCTTTGTCATCTTCGGACTTAGGTTGCCATGCGTCAATTTGTTCTTGCAGATTGGCAGGTGCAACACCATCATTGGCTGCTAAAATATCATTCAGCGCACGATGGTGTTTAATTGACGCAGGATCATCGACCACCAATTGTTCGCCTTCAGCAACAGCTTCAAGTTCATACGCCCATGCGTTTAAATGCACCCAGTAGGTTTGATCTTTTTGGTATTGTTGATGGTTGACGCTGTATAAACTGTCAAAAGCATAGACAATACTGTTGTTGCCTAAATTGAGTCGAAGCACCGCTTGAGTGTTAGATTTGCAGCTAATGATACGTTCAATTTTAGCTTCAACTTTGTAAGGACTTTCAAAGCAAGGGAAAGCCGTTTTTACAGCTTGTGGTTTGTTATTTTCAACCGCAATCACTTGTGTCAATTGAATTGCCTCTTTGCTTGGGCCTTGAATCAGCCATGTGCTTTGATCCATTTCTGCTTCTTGGCGGCATAAACCCATTGGCATAATTGGTGCATCTAGAGCCAGTCCTAACCATTTTGGAACTTCGGTGCAGGGTTCATCCGTGAGTAAATTCCAATGTTCAACATGGCTGCCGAAGTTCTGATCTTCAATGCGGATGATTTCTGGTCTATTTTGATTGTTCATAAGCACTTTGAGATGTTGGGTTCTTTTCTTTACTCTTAGATCGAGGGTTATTTCGATTTTTCAAGTCTTTGGCTGAAATTTCATGTAATGCCACTGCATTTGTACAGATTGTGGACAGCGATGCAGCAGAAACAAAATCACATCCATCTACACTTTAGCATGCAATTCTGAGCATTTTAAACATACTGCAATGTAATGAGTTTGATACACTAGTCGCATATTATTATCAGGGTTGCACAGTGCTGCCATTTAAACTTTGGGTTGATGCAGATGCATTACCTAAAATTCTAAGAGAAGTCATTTTACGTGCTTCAGATCGTTACCAACTTGAAGTCACTTTTGTTGCCAATCAATCGGTCGGGATTACGCCTTCGGTACGGATTAACTCTATTCAAGTGATGCATGGTGCCGATGCCGCCGATCAGGAAATTGTAGATCGCATGAAGGAACACGACATTGTGATCACGCAGGATATTCCACTAGCGGCACAAGTGATTGAAAAGGGCGGAATAGCGATTCATCCACGTGGTGAAATTTATACTGTTGCCAATGTGAAAGCGCGTCTGCATTTGCGTGATTTTATGGATACTTTGCGTGGTGCAGGCGTACAAACAGGTGGGCCAGCACCTATTTCAGAACGTGATAAACGTGAGTTTTCAAGTAGTCTAGATCAAACCATCCAAAAGCAAAAACGTAAAACTGCTTAATACGAGTCACGCATGCCTTCTAAAACCAATATTATGATGACCTATGCCTTATTGGTTTTCATTTGGGCAACAACGCCTTTGGCAATTGTCTGGAGTGTGTCAGATTTACACATGCTTTGGGCTTTGGTGCTACGTTTTTTCATTGCTTTGCCCTTAGCTATTATTTTATTGCTGCTGTTAAAAGTGAAATTTCCACATCATCTACAAGCGTGGCATAGTTATTTGGCAGGTTCGTTTAGTCTGATCGGTTCACAAATTTTCACCTACATTGCCACCGCTTATTTAAGCTCAGGCATTATCGCCCTGATGTTTGGTCTGACCCCCATCATAGCAGGTTTGATTGGTCGTTTTGTGTTTCAGTTGCATTTGGCACGTATTCAATGGATCGGAATGACAGTGTCCATTTTAGGGCTTGGCATCATCTGCTTTGGCGGCGAAACACAGCATGTGCATCCTCTGGGTATTGTTTTAATGCTGTTTAGTGTATTGACCTACACCATGTCTATTTTCTGGGTGAAAAAAGTTAATGCGCAAGTTGAACCTGTAGCACAGGCAACTGGCTCGATTTTGGTATCAACCATTGCGGCTTTATGTATTGTGCCGTTTATTTGGCAATATGTACCGACTAGTTTGCCGAGTCTTAAATCTATCGCAGCTTTACTTTATACCGTGATCATGGCTTCTTTGATTGCAATGTTCTGTTATTTTAAATTGGTGCAGAATATTCAGGCGACCACCTTATCTTTAACCACCGTCATGACGCCAATGATTGCTTTGTTGATTGGTGCTTTACTCAATCAAGAAGCTTTATCGGTCATGGTATTTGTGGGCGCTTTGGTTTTATTGTCAGGCTTAGTGCTGTATTTTTATCGTGATCTTAAAGCAAGTCGGGCATTGGCTCAGAAAATCAAAACACCATCCTAACGATATGCAAAGATGGCGTTATCCACGTGATTTTATATACGCGAACATGCAGAAATGATTTATTTTATATGGGTTTAGAGTTAATGTTTTTTAAATTTTAATCTAACTAACTTTATAGTGAATAGTATTAAAGATAGAGCTAAGGAAGTTGATATGCTAAAAACTCCAATCCATTTCCATGGAATAGGAAATCCTTTTATTAGATATACAATTCCTGTAAAAGTGACAGATATCGTATAAACAATAGAAAAAGAAATTAGATAAATCAAAAGGGTTGGCAGTTCAACCCTTTTATCATTTTTAGCAACATAATTTGCTAATTCTCCACCAAGCATACCACTTAGAAAAGCAAAGATTAAATTATCCATATGATATTTCTGGTATTTTATTTCTTAGATTATGCTTGTTTTAAAGCAACGGCTTCTGCAAGTTTGACGCGATCTTGAGGGTGTAGAGTAATAAAATACGCCCCAGTACGATATTGTCCATTTTCTTCTTCACGGCTGTAAACCACTTGCGCGGTTGCGGCTATATGGAAAAAGTTTTCAGGATGGCTGAGCGTGACATGAATATAACTGCCCGTGTTTAATTCACGTTCACTATAAAAACTGAAACCACTTTCTGAAAAATTGACCTGTTCAGGGATAGGTAACATGCTTTGTACAATTGCATCGTATAAAGACCCTGTAATAAGGTTTAATTTTTGGTTGAATAAGGATAAGATTCGAGCAATTTGTTGATCTTTTTCAGTTAATTGTTCTAATTCGTAGTTTAATGCATGATCAAATTGATCTAATTCTGCGAGTAGTAGAAAATAACGCGGTAAAACAAAATTAGCATCGTAAGGGTCGTTCAGCGCAACATCGTCAGAAATGATCTGGTAATTGATTCTCAGGGCAGCATCAATTCGTGACATGACACGACGTTCAGACGCGACGCTTTGATGCTGTAAATTTTCCATAATGTATTACCTCGGACTTGATGGTATGTTTAAACCAATCTCGCTATATATAGGGTTGAGATATACGCGCGCTCGGCGCAGTAACCACTTTATTTCTTTTATTGCCTTAGTTTCGATGATCGGTCTAACTTTGGGTGTTGCCGTCCTCATTACCGTACTTTCGGTGATGAATGGTTTTGATCGTGAATTAAAAAATCGTGTCTTGGGCATGATACCTCAAGCCACTGTTTCATCAACACAAATTTTAACAAATTGGCCAGAACTTGCAACGAAAGTTGAGCAACATAAGCATGTTGTTGGTGCTGCACCATTTACGCAATTGCAAGGCATGTTGACTGCACAAGGGCAAGTGTCGGGCATTATGGTCACGGGAATTGAACCCGAATACGAAAAGAAAGTATCCATCATTCAAAACCACATGGTTGCAGGCAGTATCGATAATCTGCAAAAGGGTGAGTTCGGTATTGTTTTGGGCAAACAAATGACCGATGCCTTGGGTTTGGGTTTAAACGACAGCATCACCTTGGTTTTACCTGAAGCAACGCCATCCCCTGCAGGGGTTGTACCGCGTTTTAAACGCTTCAAAGTGGTTGGTATTTTTAGTATTGGTGCAGAAGTCGATTCGATGATGGGATATATCGCCCTGAATGATGCTTCGACTTTGCTGCGTTTACCCGATGGTGCGCAAGGCGTACGTTTAAAACTGGATGATATTTTTGCTGCACCACAAGTATCTCGAGATATTGTGCAAGAGCTACCTGCCAACTTTTACGCTTCGGACTGGACTTATACTCACGGTAACTTGTTTAGCGCCATTCAAATGGAAAAGGCGATGGTGAGCCTATTGTTATTCCTAATTGTTTTGGTGGCTGCATTTAATATCGTGTCTTCTTTGGTGATGGTTGTGACCGATAAAAAATCAGATATTGCGATTTTAAGAACTTTGGGTGCATCACCAAGCACGATTACCAAAATTTTTATGGTGCAAGGTACGGTCATTGGGGTTATTGGTACGGTTTCAGGTGCAATCTTGGGGATTATTTTCGCGTCTAGTATCAGTGGTTTTATTGCATGGTTGAATAATGTATTAGGGCTAAATTTATTTGATGCTTACTTTATCAACTACTTACCTTCATATTTAAGATGGCAAGATGTGGTGGTGATTGTGAGCTTGTCGTTAATTTTAAGTTTCTTGGCGACGATTTACCCTGCGTTACGTGCCGCGAAAATTCAACCAGCAGAGGCATTGCGTTATGAGTAAGATTGTTCTGGAAGCCAAGCAAGTTTCTAAACACTTTACCGATGGCAAAACCACTGTTGAAGTGATTCGTGGTCTAGATTTACAAGTTCAGCAAGGGCAGTTTGTGTCGATTGTCGGAGCGAGTGGTTCGGGCAAAAGTACCTTATTGCATGTGTTGGGTGGTTTAGACCGTCCAAGCACAGGCGAAGTATTTTTACATGGGAAGCGTTTTGACAATTTAGGCGAAGCTGAACGCGGCTATTTGCGTAATCGATACCTCGGTTTTGTTTATCAGTTTCACCATTTATTGCCTGAGTTTAGTGCGCTTGAAAATGTGGCAATGCCGTTAATGTTACGTGCAGGCACAAATTACAAAGAGGTGAAGGCACAGGCAGAGTATCTGCTTGAGCGAGTCGGTTTATCGCATCGTTTAACCCACAAACCGGGTGAGCTTTCTGGAGGGGAACGTCAGCGTGTTGCATTGGCACGTGCGTTGGTGGCGAAACCCGCACTCATGCTTGCCGATGAGCCTACTGGAAACTTAGACCGCAAAACTGCAGTTAAAATTTTTGAATTGCTGCGTGAATTACGCAGTGAATTTAACATGGCGATGCTGATTGTGACCCATGATGAAGAACTGGCAAAATCTGCCGATACCATTCTGCACATGCAAGATGGTGTTTGGGTAGATGCTTAGGGGCATAGCTCGTAAAGCCGCTCAAAAGCGATTGCGTTTAAAATAGCAATTGCTGGAATAAGATTGTTTTGTTGAAGCCCACTTCGGTGGGCTTTATGATGCATGCCAATAAAAATAATAAGTTTAATATTCATGCTGCAATTGATTGGTCTGGCTTGGGTGATTGGGATCGCCTGTGTCGGAATACGTTCTTCTTCTTTTCCAATACATTCATTGACTTCCATGCCCAGCGCAATGGTTTTACTGATTTTATGCAGTATCGTTGTGCAATACTTGTTGCAAGCTCGCTTATCTTCAATCTATTGGAAATGTTTGAATGTAGGAGTGGCAGGTGTTTTGAGTCTTGTTTTCGGTTTGATCTATGCGGATACGCAGATGCAGCAGCGTTTGCAATGGCGTGAACTACAACCTGAATTTGCTGAAGTCGTGGTTTATGTCAGACAGTTAAATCAGCTAAATGACAACAGCATTTCACAAAGGGTTGAGGTGTTAAACCGACATCCTCAAACAGTGACATGGTTAGCAACTTTAGCACAAACTCAGGTAGATCAAGAGCAAAATTTAGAACTTGGACACTATTACAAATTAAGTGGAAAAATTCGCCCTGCGCATAGTTATGCCACAGCAGGTGCATTTGATGTAGAGCGGTGGTATTTACAGCAAAATATTATGAGTGGTTTTCGGGTTGAGCAGATTCAGCCTATCTCGGCTGAACAAATTTATGCCATGGGGTTTACACAACATTGGCGTGCCCAACAGACGCTATGGGCAAAATTTCGATTATGGATTGAACAGCAGCGTTATCAAATTCGACTGTTTATTCAGCAGCAACCTTTGCATCATCAAGGTTTAATTCTTGCATTACTCACAGGAGATAAAAGCCTATTAGATGCAGAAACTGAAGCACAGTTTCAGCGTTTTGGAATTAGCCACTTATTGGCTATTTCAGGGCCACATGTGCTGATTTTTGCAGGCATGCTATGTTGGGCATTACGTCAGCTGATTAGGTATTACCGTCCGCATTGGTATTTGTGGATGCCTAAACAATACTTGCTCATGTTGCCATTTTTAAGTTGTGTATTGCTGTACACCGCCTTTGTCGGTTTTGAAATTCCTGCATTAAGAACCTTGCTGATGTGCAGTCTAGTGACAGTAATGTTAGTGCTGAAGCAGAAGCTTCAAGGCTTTGCCTTGCTGATTTATAGTGCTGCCTTATTATTATGGTTTGATCCTTTAAGTGTACTGTCTGCTGCTTTTTGGCTGTCTTACGGGGCCTGTTTTATTCTACTGCGTATTTATCAGAGCTTGAGTGCGCAACCACGTATAGAGCTGAATCGTTGGCAGCAACTGAAACATGCCAGCAAAATTCTAATCGAGTCGCAATGGAAAATTTTTATTGCCTTATTTCCTTTGGTGATTGTGTTTTTTAAACAAGTGGCGTGGATTGCACCGCTTATTAATATCATCGCAATTCCATTGATTGGTATGCTGATCGTGCCTTTAGATGTTTTGGCAGGAATTTGCTTTTTTATTTTTGAACCCTTGGCGTCAATACTGTTTCAATTGAATGATCTAGCTATGGCTTTGTTGCGCTTGATTTTTCGGGGGATGGAAACCGTTTTTGTACCACGGTTACATACTTTGTCGATGTCTGCAGCGGTGTATGTCTGTCTATGTTTAGGCTTATTTCTGCTATTTTTACCACAATCGGTATTGCCTAAAACTTGGGCAATCTTATGTTTTGTTCCACTGATTATAGTCGATAGCCAACGACAACCATTTGAATTAACAGTACTCGATGTGGGGCAGGGACAAGCTTTATTTTTACGTTCAGGTCATTACAACATGATGATTGATGTGGGCGGTTCTTATGATGAAAGTAAGTTTAGTATTGGACAGCAAATTTTACGTCCATTTTTAGCGGTGCATGGTATTAAACAACTGGACTTGGTGGTTTTAAGTCATTTAGACCAAGACCATAGTGGTGCATTTCCTCATTTGCAAAATGAAGTCAATATTCAGCATGTCTTTGCCAATCAGACCGTAGATGTGGCAGTAAATAGCAAGTTTAATTTGTGTCAGCAAGGGCAACAGTGGTCTTTACCACATCAGGTACAGATACAAGTTTTATCTCCTAAACCGAGTCAATTACCCTATGCCGCACAGCAACAAAATGAGTTGTCATGTGTGTTGTATATTTCAGTGCCATCCGCACAGCCATATCAGCATTTTTTAGTGATGGGCGATGCAGGTTGGGCAACTGAATATCAATTGTTGCAGGAATATCCTGATTTAAAAGTAGATGTGTTAATTTTGGGTCATCATGGGAGTAAGCACAGTTCTGCCTATGATTTTTTAGCACATTTTAAACCCAAATTGGCCGTGGCATCTGCAGGTTTTGATAATCGTTATGGACATCCTAGTTCTTTAGTTCAGCAACGCTTGGCTGCGCTCAATATTCCGTTCATGAACACCATACAACAGGGCAGCGTACGTTTTTCTGTAGATGCACAACAGCGTATGCTTATACAGCCGTATCGGCAGCAGAAATTGTGGTTGCAGCGTTAGTTTGGTTCTGTGTCTGGGCACGTACAGCCTGCACATCTGCCAAGGCTTCTTGCACAGGTTTATGATAGACCCCGCGTAAATCTGGATGGGCTTTATAGCGTTTATAACTCCAGTGATAATGTGTAGGATAACGACGGATCAAATCTTCAATTGCACGGTGAATAATAGCTGTCCCTGCATTGGCATCACACTGATAAATGTGCTCATCTATCGCTTCGATATACATATCAAAGCCTTGATCTGCATTTCTTAACGCATATAAGAACAAAGCTTTTGCTTTAGTTTTCTGAATCAATTTGGCGCTTAAATTACTCGATTCCAACGGAATACCAAAAAAAGGAATCATCTCACCACCTATATTTGGGGTATGGTCTGGCAAAATGACAGTGGTTCCGCCTTGTTTGAGTGCTTTAAAAATTTGACGTACCCCAGATTCATCTGTTGGGACTAAATGTGCCTGTTCACGGCTACGTGCTTGGCGCACAAAATCATCTGCCGCAGGGTTTTTGACAGGTTTATACATGATGGTCATTTGCGTATATTGAGCGATCCACGCATTCATAATTTCCCAAGTGCCAAAATGCGGCACAATTAAGACCAAACCCTTTTGTGCAGCCAGTGCATCTTGTAATAGTTCTAAACCATGTACCTGATGGATTCTTTGAATATTTTTTTGATTGCTTGATCCCCAAATATGAAAAAACTCAAAATAAGAGGTCAGTTCGTTACGAATTGCTTGCTGGGTAATCTGTTCGCGTTGTTGTGAGTTCAGCTCAGGAAGCGCAATTTGTAGATTGAGTTGAATGGTTTGAGAGGTTTTACTCAAACGCAGTGTATTGACCAAAAAAGCCAAAGATTTTGCAAAAAAACGCGCAACTGTTAAAGGTTGTCGACTGACAAAATCAAGCAGGCGCGATAAAGCCGTTGTCGGTGCAGGTTCGGTCATAACGACAGCATCAATTGATAGAAAGGATAAAGATGTAAAATATTATAGGAGAAAATACAGGCTTTAGACAGTTTTTGCCAATTCCGTGTATATAATGGAGCAAATTTACTATTTTTTGGATTGTTTCATGTCCGATTGGCCACCAAAACCACAAAATGAATCACAACAAATATCTCCACAAGCACAGCAGCCCACAGGCAATGAGTGGAAACTATTAGAAAAAGCTGTTTTAGCTTCAGTTGAAGAACAACGTCGTGCACGTCGTTGGGGGATTTTCTTTAAGTTTTTAACTTTTGCTTATATATTTTTACTGTTGGTGATAATGGGCAAAGGGTGCAGTACCACGACCACGAATCCATCGGCAGCGAGTCCACATATCGCGGTGGTGGATATTGTTGGCACAATTGCATCTGATAAGCAAAGTGTGAACAGCAATGACACCATCAAGTCACTGAAAAAAGCCTATGAAAACAGCAACAGTCAGGCGGTGGTGCTAAATATTAATTCTCCGGGTGGTTCACCTGTGCAGTCAGATGAAATCTGGCAAGAAATTCAATATCTGAAAAAACAGCATCAAGGGAAAAAACTCTATGCCGTGATTGGCGATACTGGCGCTTCAGGTGCGTATTACATTGCTTCCGCTGCAGATGAAATTATTGTCAATCCATCAAGTTTGGTGGGTTCAATTGGCGTGATTATGCCAAATTATGGGCTGAGCGGTTTAATGCAGAAGATGGGTGTAGAAGATCGCACCATGACCTCAGGTGAAAATAAAGCCTTATTGTCGATGACACAACCTGTTGATCCTGAACAGAAAAAACATGTGCAAGCCGTATTAGATAATGTGCATGGCCACTTTATTCAAGCAGTGAAAGATGGACGCGGCGCGAAACTGAAATCACAAGATCCTGCGATTTTCTCAGGTCTGTTCTGGACAGGTGAGCAAGCCGTGACTTTAGGCATTGCCGATAAGATTGGCAGTTTAAATAGCCTGAAGCGTGATTTAAACCTAGATAAAACAGTGAACTATACCATTGAACACAGTCCTTTAGACTCTGTGTTGGGTCGTATGGGTGCAGCAGTGGGAGAGGGCTTTGCCACTTCTTTATCTCAACATATTCAGACTGAGCAAAACGCGAAATTACAATGAAACCACTGATTCATTTTGCGCATGCCAATGGCGTGCCATCGAAGGTTTATCAAAAACTGTTTGATTTACTTAAAGATGATTACGATGTGATTTACGTCCCTTTGTTGGGGCCAGATAAGCGTTATCCGATTGATAATCATTGGCAAAGCTTAACCCAACAAGTGATTGACAGTGTTGTACGTCAAGCTCAGGGACGTAAAGTGATTGCGTTGGGGCATTCTTTAGGTGCAGTGTTGTCGTTTCAAGCCTCTTTACAACGCCCTGAATTATTTGAACAAGTGATCATGCTTGATCCACCTTTAATTATGGGTAAAGCATCGGTGTTTTTACATTTTGCCAAAATGTTTAAGCTTAAAGCAGTAGATCAACTGTCGCCTGCATCTTTGTCTTTGCGCCGTCGTGATCATTGGGAAAGTCGTGAGCAAGCAGCAGACTTATTGCGTCCGAAAGGTTTTTATCAAGATTTCGATGCCGATTGTTTTCAGGCTTATATCGAGCATGCTTTGACTGATGACCATGTGCGAGGCGGAGTACAATTGACCATTCCAAAAATGGACGAAGTCAATATTTTTAGAACCAATCCCTCACTGTGGTGGTTGCCGCAAGCAAAACTGCAAGTGCCGACAGAATTGGTGATTGCAAAAAAAGGTCCGTTCTTAAAAGCAGGTTTCCCACAAATTACCGCCAAGAAATTCAACATTGCTTATCAGGTGGTTGAAGGTGGACATATGTTCCCTTTAGAAAAACCTGAAGCGACGGTGCAGTTGATTAAAGATTTGATTCAAGCACAGCAGAGTAAAGCTGCTTCTGTTTAATTCAGTCTGAACCAAATACGAACCATAAAAAACGCCTGATCAACAGGCGTTTTTTCGTATATATCAAAAGCTACATACTTAAAGAATATTTAAAAATTGCAAAACTGCACAGGTTGTTGTATCAGTTGTTGGCGATACATCACACCTTGCGCAGTGTGCTGAATGGTTCCGTTACAAATCCATTCAACCACTTGCGGATAAATCAAATGCTCCAACACATGCACACGGTTCGCCAAGCTTTCGGCATCATCGTGGATGTTTACTTGCAACACACCTTGTGCCAGTGCTTGACCTGCATCTAATTCAGCAGTGACATAATGCACGGTACAACCATGTAAAGTATCGCCTGTATTGAGTACACGTTGATGGGTGTGCATGCCTTTATAATGCGGCAAGAGTGAAGGATGAATGTTGAGCATTTTACCTTCCCAAGCGTGCACAAATTTGGCACTTAAAATACGCATAAAGCCCGCAAGCACCACCAAATCAACATCCCATGCAAGTAATTGTTGATGCATGACATCATCAAATAATTCACGACTCGGATATTGTTTGTGCTCAATCACTGCAGTTTGAATCCCTGCTTGTTGAGCGCGTTGTAAAGCATAGGCATCAGGCTTATTGGAAATAACCCCAACAATTTGCCCTGAAAGATTGGCATCTATCAGGGCTTGTAAGTTACTTCCGCTGCCTGAAACGAGGACAGCTATTTTGATCATCTGAGTCAAATCACGCAAAAATTACGCGAATTTTTTCATCTGCGCCTTCAACGGATTCGGCGTTGTCTTGAATACGACCCATCACCCAAGCTTTTTCGCCAAGGCTGTTGAGAAGCTCAACTGTTTTGTCTGCATCGTTGGCATCTACAACAACAACCATACCTACACCACAGTTAAAGGTGCGATACATTTCAAACTGTTCTACACCGCCTTCACGTTGTAACAATTTGAACAGTTCTGGCCATTCCCAAGATGATTCGTCAATCACTGCTTGCGCACCATTTGGCAATACACGTGGTAAGTTACCTGGTAAACCGCCACCCGTAATGTGCGCCATAGCATGCACATCAACTTGTTTGCACAGTTCAAGCATTGATTTGACATAAATGCGTGTTGGTTCCATGGCAACGTCAGCCAGTGGACGACCATCAACCAGTTGAGTTAAATCAACATTTTTTACGTCTAAGATTTTACGAAGTAAAGAGTAACCGTTTGAGTGTGCACCTGAAGAAGCGACACCAATCAGAACGTCACCAGCTTTTACTTTAGAGCCATCAATAATTTTGCTTTGCTCAACCACGCCCACACAGAAGCCTGCAAGATCGTAATCTTCACCTTCATACATGCCTGGCATTTCAGCAGTTTCACCACCTACAAGCGCACAGCCTGCAAGCTCACAGCCTTTACCAATTCCTGTAACAACATTGGCTGCAACGTCTACATTTAAGTGACCTGTTGCATAGTAGTCTAAGAAGAATAAAGGTTCAGCACCGCACACCAGTAAGTCATTTACACACATTGCCACCAAATCTTGACCAATTGTGTCATGGCGGTTTAGGTTCAACGCTAAACGTAATTTAGTTCCTACACCATCTGTGCCAGATACGAGCACAGGTTCTTCATAACCTTTCGGAATTTTACAAAGTGCGCCAAAGCCGCCTAATCCACCCATCACTTCAGGACGAGTCGTGCGCTTAGCGACAGATTTGATACGATCGACTAACGCGTCGCCCGCTTCAATATCGACACCAGCATCTTTATAGCTTAAACCAGTGGTTGGGTTAGAAGTTGAGTTGCTCATAATGAAGTCTCCGCATTCGCGGGGCGATTATACCTGAATATACGAAACTCTTATGTTATTTATGCGCTAAAATGCTATCTTTATTCAAATATTTTAACTTCTATAACGAATAAACTGAAAAAAGGCGAATTTCTATGGTCGATCGTACCTTGCGTCGCATTTTTATCCTGTCTGGGATAGTTCTGCTCCTTTGGGTGCTGTACTTATTAAAACCGGTTGTCATTCCTTTTGTTGTTGCATTTTTCATGGCTTATTTATTTAGCCCATTGGTTGAACAATTTTGCAAAGTCGGTTTGCCACGTTGGCTATCTATCAGTTTGGTTTTTATTGGGATTGGCATCGCGCTGACTTTGGCAGTTTGGTACATCATTCCTTTGGTTTGGAAGCAGTTGATGATTGCGCGTGACAGTATTCCTGTCGGTATTAACTGGATCAATTCGACCTTCTTGCCGTGGGTGTCTTCGACTTTTCATATTGAAGAAATGGAAATTGATACCTCGCACATGAGCAGCATCGTCATGGATTATGTGCAAACCAATTATACTGCCGATAGTATTCAGGCCATGTTATTGAGTGTTGCACAGTCTGGTCTGAATTTTATTCAAATTGGTGGTACCGTAGTGCTGATTCCAATTATTGCTTTCTATTTTCTACTCGACTGGCAGCGTATGCTCGACAGCCTGCGTCGCTTAATTCCGCGTCCTTATGAGCAAAGCACTTTAGCTGTGGTGCAAGAATGTCACAGTGTATTAGGTGCTTTCGTTAAAGGTCAGTTTTTGGTGATGATCTTGTTGGGCGTCGTTTATGCGACTGGATTGCAACTGATTGGTTTAGAAGTCGGTTTGATTATTGGGATGGTTGCGGGACTTGCTAGTATTATTCCGTATTTAGGTTTCGCTGTAGGGATTGTTGCAGCCATTATTGCCACTTTCCTACAATTTGGCATTGACTGGATGCAATTGGTTTTAGTCCTTGTGGTCTTTATGATTGGACAGGCGGTGGAAGGCTATATTCTACAACCGTTTTTATTGGGTGATAAAATCGGGCTTTCGCCAGTCGCGGTGGTGTTTGCTGTTTTAGCAGGTGCACAACTGGCTGGATTCATGGGGATGTTGATTGCTTTACCAGTAGCAGCAGTGATTGTGGTTTTACTGCGTCATTTACGTGATTTTTACGAAAAAAGTTATTTGTATGGGCAACCTGTGGTGGTGTCGGAAGATGGTGCATCGGGTGATATCAGCATTGATACAGCACAAGTTCATATTGATATTGAGCTTGATCCTCAGTCAGCAAATTCACTGCAACAGACTGAAAAATCAAGTAAGATAAAGCCCTCAGATCAGCAAAACTCCTAGGTGATTACAATTCTATGCGTCAACTGCAGTTAGATATCGAGCCTCAATTAGATGCACGGATCAGTGATTTTTCTGGTCCAGGTTGGGGGCATGTGATTGATGCAGTTCGACAGCTTCATGCAGGATTGGTCAATCGCTTTTATGTCTATGGTGGTGCGGGCACAGGCAAAAGTCATTTATTGTCTGCAATTTGCGATTCCTATTTAGAAATTGGCAAATCAGCTATTAAAGTATCCTTACTTGAATTATTGGATGCCCCAACAGAAGCAATTACCTCTTTAGACCGTTATGATTTGGTTGCTTTAGACGATATTGAAGCGATTAGTGGTGTACCACATTGGCAACGTGCGGTGTTTCACTTAATCAATTACAGCAATGAGGTTGGTGGTCAGTTGGTGTTTTCATCACGTTTTGCACCGATTGAATTAAAGCTTGAATTGCCCGATTTGCAATCACGTTTGACGCAGGCAGTGAGTGTTAAAGTGCCTTCAGGCAGTTTGTATGCAGACCGACAAGCTTTAGTGAGTTCTGTGTTAGAGCGTCGCGGGATTATCATCGACCCACAAATTATTGATTATTTGTTGTTACATGGCCCACAGCAGACCTCGATTTTGCTGCAAAGCCTTGAACAGTTGGTGCAATTACTTAAAGGAGAGAAAACGAAATTAAGTGGCGCAAACCTGCGTCAGATTTATGCTTTAATTGACGAATATCGGTAAAAATTAAAATTACTTGAGAATTTGCGCAAGCTATGCCAAATTATTCGGAAAATAATTCGAAGTTGCAGGGAATTTGCAACTAAAGAAGAAAAAAAACAAAGAAAATTACAAGGAGTACGCTTATGCTCAAGCAGAGCATCGGCATTGGTATGCTGTTTATCGCAGGTCATGCATATAGTAGTAATATCATTGTCACCACCACTGCTGACACCAAAGCAGATGATCAACAATGTTCTTTGCGTGAAGCCATTGAGTATATTAATTTAGGCATGCCTGAAGAAGGCTATTTGGGCTGTGGCGGCAAAAATGCCTCAAGTGTGATTTTATTAGAAAAGAAAGCCGTCTATCAAATTGATACTCAACTTAAAATTACAGAAAACCTTGAAATTAAAACCACCTATGACAGTAGTCTGAATGATAAAACTGCCCCAGGTTTGAATAATGCCACGATTCAGATGCGCGGCAATGAGCGAATTTTCCACATTGAAGATAGCAAGGATCGTTTCTTAAAAGTTTCTTTAAAAGAATTAACTTTACAGGGCTGCGGTGAGGAACGCTGTCGTCAGCAACAAGGTGGTCTGATTTATAATAATGAACATTTAATTTTAGACTATGTGAAACTGAGTCAGGGTGTAGCCAATCAAGGTGGGGCAATTTATAACCTCGCACAAATGACTGACGAGAAGATCCCTGCAGGTTTTATTGAGATCAAAAATAGCTTGCTTGAAGCTAACCAAGCGCAGGAAGGTGGCGTCATTTATACGCAATTCCCACGCTTTGTGATTACAACTTCAGTATTTAAAGGCAACAAAACCATATCAGTTGCTTCAGCCAATCTCTATTCTGCAGCAAGTTTGGCAGATGAAGAAATCAAAGCCTTTCCTAGTATGGGGAATATGATCGTGAGCAGTACTTTTACTGCAAATGAAGGCTATGTCATGAATGTGCTGGATGATATTGGTGTCAATAACATTAGCTTGATTGGTAACAGCCGTGGTGTGTATCTCAACGCACCTTTGGGTAAAGCCTATATTGCCAATAGTGTGATTTTGGGTAATCCACATCCTGTGAGTGTGAATACTGCAGCAAACTGTGTGCAAGCAGGTTCAGATGCAACAAGATTGCAAAATAATTTAGTCGGCGCAGGCTGTGGAGCAGGCGATAGCAACTATCCAAATACGCTATGGACTGCAAATTCGGTGCTTGCAGGTAATCTGCTTGAAGGTGCATGCCAAACCCTCAGTCAAGATAAAACGGCACTCTTTTGTCCATATCAAGTTCCTGAAAACTCATTCTTGGGCTTTATGCGCCCACGCGTATTGCTCAGTTATAACAGCCTGAAAGATTCTGTGGTGTTGAATCAGGGGCAATTACAACTGGGGGATAATACGGTAGTCGGTTGTGCTGCTTCAGATCAGCGCGGTAAAAACCGTCAGTCAGATATTACCTTATGTGACCGTGGTGCAATAGAGGTGATGGTTCCTGAAACTATGGGGCTTATAGGTCAAGATATTTTGGCGGGTCAAATTGCTAAAATGTCGGTGAGTGATTTGTTGGGTGATAGTGATTTGGTACCTAAAGAGTTTTGTGATCAGGTCTTTCCAAACAATCCGACAGGCCAAGCATGGCAAGCAGGTTGTGTGCAAATCGAGCAACTTGATACACGCTCTAAAGGAAAATTGACTGTAGATGAGTTAGGGAATTTGATATATACCCCAGATTCTGCTTGGCATGGTGCAGATGTTTTTAAAATTAAATTAGTCACCAGTACCACACGTTTTAACAGCACAACACCTTATATGGAAGTGAAAGTCCAAGTTATTCAAGAACATGAAAATCGTATGGAAAGCGATAAAATAAAAGTTTCTGGCGGTGCATGGAGCGCTTACGGATTAATGGCTTTATTGGGCTTGTTGGGTTTAAGCCGTAGAAAAGCATAAAGGATGAATATGAAAAATAATAAAAAAACACTATTAGGGATAATGGTGCTGTCTGCTATGTCGCTTATGGCAGCAGATAATCGTGTGATTCAGGTCACGACCTTTGAAGATCAAAATGGTGAAGACTTAAGCAAATGTTCATTACGTGAAGCGTTAGTTGCGGCCAAGCAGAATATTGCGTTCGGTGGATGTAGCGCAGGCAATACCAACCGTGGTGCAACCGATATGATTCAGTTGCAGGCTGGGGAATATATCTTAAACTCAGAATTACGCCCGCAATCTATGGTGCGTATTTATGGGGCGACAGCGGTCGACTATAACCAAGTAGATCCAATTACACATCGTTATCCTTCAATTGCACCGTTAAAAACCACTATTAATGCACATGGCAATAGCCGCATTATCAATACTTCAGATACCCAAGCCAGCGTGGCGCTATACGATGTCATTCTAAAAAATGGGAATGCCCATGGTGGTGGTAATGCAAACCCTGCAGATGCAGGCAAGGGTGGTGCATTATTTGTGGCAGGCCCATTAGCTGCGAACAATGTCGAAATTCAAAATTCGCATGCAGAACAAGGTGGTGCAATTTACGTTGTTGCTCATCAAGCGGAGCGTCAAGTCAATTTAGAGAATGCTTATATCCATGCGAACCAAGCCAAAGTAGGTAGTGTGTTGGCAATGGATTGTAGTGCCAACTTGGTCAATACACGCTCTATGGTGAAAATTGACCGCAGCAGTATTGTGAAAAATGGTGCTGCAAATAGTCTTAGTACTTTTGATCTTTGCGGCCAACCAGATCTTGCGTTGACTGCCAGTACGATTGCACAAAACCAAGCTGATACCAGCAAAGGTCATATCTTTAACTTAAGTAATGCAGAAAATCATCCGCTTAGCACTTTGTCACAGGTGTATTTGCAAAGTAATACCATTGTTGAAAATAAAGCATTGAGTACTTTGTTTTATGACAATTATCCACGTATTGTCCTCTCTTTTAATATGTTGGCCTTTAACCAAGGTAAATCTTGTCGTTATGCATTCCCTGCGAGCTTAGAGCAGGCGCGCAACATCAACACAATTCGCAATGCCTTATTCGCAATGGGATCAGCGACAGAGCAAGGCGAGTGTGATTTGCCTGAAACAGCAAATAGTTCTTATGATGGTGCTAAAAATTTGGATTTGACAGGGCTTAGCTTTGATCAAGTATTGCAGCCCTTGCAAGAACCATCTGCTTATAATTTATTCCTGCCGTTGTATTATCCAAAACTTGGTTCAGACCCTGCGAAAGATTTGATTGATGTAAACAGCATGGGGTGTAGTGATTATGAACAACGTGGTTTAGCGCGGGTGAGTAATGCAACTTTAACTTTAAATCCTGATGCAAAAAATACCTGTGAAATTGGCTCTGTAGAAGTGATGCGCTTAAATGCAGCCGATATTCAAAGCTTGCGTAATGTCTCTTATGAAAGTTTATTTGCCAATTATCAGCAACAAATTGACCGTATTCAGTCTGCGATAGATCAAAGTAAAGATGCTGCATCTTCGGTCGTTTCTCAATCGCGTACTGATTTGAAAACGATGCAGGATTTGTTGGCGAATACCAAAGCTAAGCAGCAATATCGTGCCATTTATGTTGATCCATTTGCGATGGCATTAAAGCAAGATGAACCAACTGCAGATGGGAAATTTGTTCAGTTAAGACAGCTTAATTCTGACAACTTTAGCATTAGCACTGAAGTATTGGGGATTGGTGCAATTTCGGGTTCAGGTACCACATTTAGTACCGATAAATTGACCCAAGATCCACTATTCAAATGTGAATGGGATGCACAGTTGCAACGGATTGTGATGTATCGACTGAATGATAAAGTCACAGAAGCAACCGATTCAGCGTATTGTAAATACACCATTACCTCAAAATTGGACAGTAATTTGCATTCTTCGGGCTTACTTGAAGGTAAATTTAGCAATATTGCCCCAATTGCAAAAGATGATCGTGTACGACTTGAATATGGTACAGACCTCAAAGTGAGTTTTAATCCATTGCTGAATGATAGCGATGCAGGCGATGGTTCTATCAGCACTTTGAAAGAAAATACCAATAAGCCTGCATTCTATAAAGATAGTACAGGACAAGAACTGGCAATTCGTTTTACACAAGTACCTTCAGGTGTGGTACTTACGGCAGATCGTGAAGCACATTGTCCTGGGGATTATGCACGTGAAATTTGTTATGGTGGCAATATTCAGGTTCAAGTACGAAATAGCTTTAGCCCATTTGATTATGAGCTGAAATACAGGATTTTCGATCATGAACTGGAATTATCGCCTGAAGCGACTATTACTTTAGAAAATACAGCGAAAAATACCAATTATGAAGCCAGTGGTGGCGGTGGGGGAAGCTTAGGTTTCTGGG
Source organism: Acinetobacter sp. YH12211 (assembly GCF_013418015.1). NCBI lineage: Bacteria > Pseudomonadati > Pseudomonadota > Gammaproteobacteria > Moraxellales > Moraxellaceae > Acinetobacter > Acinetobacter sp. YH12211. The sequence goes on along the minus strand of NZ_VPCW01000004.1, from coordinate 70,677 downwards.
GTATGTTTGGTTTAATCGGATTGGCGTTCTATCGTCAACGTCCAAGAAAATCGTAATCTACAGACTCTTTATTGCAAAAGCCTCATCTGTTTTACACGATGAGGCTTTTGTTATTGGTGACTTCAAGTACTTTCTATTATCCATGAACAGATAAAATTAGTGACTCATTGCAGGCTGCTGATATTTAAGAATGTATTCCTGACGAATTAAAGGTCGTTGTTCAGGTGTTGCTTGTTGCAAGCGTTGTCCTAATTCACGACGTTCTTGCGTGCTCATTTTTTGCCAAGTTTCACGCATTTTTTGTTTTTCGCTATCAGGCAGTTGAGTAAACCAATCCATCCGCTGCTGTAAAGCTACGCTTTTTTCTGCAGGAATTTCTTTTAAGTTTTGATAGCGCTTAATTAAGGCCAATTGTTCTTCTTCAGAAAGAGTTTCCCAGGTTTCTGAAATTTGCGTATCTGCATCTTTGGAAAAAATCCAAAAACGCTCAAACCCTGCAAAACTGGTTTGTAAAAAACTGAGCGCACAACACGCAATCACAATTCGTTTAGCTGCCATGTGGAACTTTGTCCTCACCCAACACCATTAACATTTCTAAATCTTCCACCATTTGTGGAGAAAGTTTAGGAACAGATACAGCTTGATTCTGCGGCTGTGTGGTCATTTCCATTGAATTTGGCAAGACCACAAAACCTGCAATTGCCGCAGCCAATGCAAAACCTGACATTTTCCAAAGCCCATAGCGCGATGTTTTCTTGTCTTGAATATTGTCCAAGACATGATTCATGACCGCGGCTTTGTCTTGATGGTGGCGAGCCAATCCATCAAGTTTAGATGTCACTTGTTTTAAGAAATCATCTTGTTTCATTCTGATGATCCTCCCAGATACGGATTCATATGTGCCAAACTGTTGCGTAAAGCTTGAATAGCACGGTGATAATGCGTTTTTACACTGCCTTCAGTGCAGTTCATAATTTGTGCGGTGGTTTGCGTATCAAAACCTTCCCAAGCACGTAACATAAAAGCTTGTTGTTGCCGCACAGGAAGCCCCGCAATTGCTGCCTGAATTTCTTCTACAGTCACAGCTTGATCTAAAAACTCTGCAGGATTGAGTGCTTGCTCATCGACAATATCAAGTTGTTCAACATCGTCATCATCTAAACTGATTTTTTTGAACCATGAAAACGGTTGAGCGCGGCGAGCTTCTTTACGACGCCAATCTTGTAATTTGTTATTTAAAATGGTGTAAAACAGGGGATACCATTCCTCTGTGGCTTTGTCAGCATAAGATTTATGCAAGGAAATAAAGGCTTCTTGCACCAAATCCATAGCAATGCCGTGCTGTCCTTGCGTTGCACTTTCCATCATCACTAAGGCACGCCCCGTTACGTCTTGCATGAAATTCTTCAGACGTTGCTCAGCCGTACTCTTAAGAGCACTCAAATTTTCCGAGTGTGACGACTTCGGGTTTAAATCCATAGAGATGGAAAATCCTGTCATTGGATACCCACCATTATTTTTAACATCATATTTTTATAACGCTAAAAACAATGGTTTGGTTGACATTGCAAGTTATTATTTTCAGTCTAATCTATTTTTTTTGCAGGGCTAGTCTTTTTAAAATAAATTAACCATTTACAGACGTTGGCGTACCATTTCAAAGAAACAGATTGAGCCTGCAATTGCCACATTCAAAGATTCCTGTCCACCTGGTTGTGGAATACTTACCGCTTCTGCATGCTGTAAGGCATAATCGGACACACCTTGACCTTCATTGCCTAGAATCCAGACGCAAGCCTTACGCAGATTTTTGGAATAGAGACTTTCTGCATGGTGTGAACTGGTCACATATACAGGAATCTGAAATTGTGCTAAGAGATCTTCGAGTTCAATATTTTCAAAGGTATGCAAGCTAAAGTGTGCGCCCATGCCTGCACGTAACACCCGTGGCGACCAAAGTGAGGCAGAACCTTTGGTACAAATAATTTGTTCAATACCTGCTGCTGCTGCAGAGCGCAATAAGGTGCCGACATTACCCGGATCTTGCACATTTTCTAAAATCAGTGTGTCTGCTTTAAAGTCTAAAGCTTGGCTTGAACTTGGCACGTCGACAATGGCTAAACAGGCAAGGGAAGTGCCTAAAGTGCTTAAATCTTTATATAAAGATTCGCCAATGACAAAGACCACGCCTGTGTATTTAGCCAAAATACGCTCATAGTCAGGATGGCTTAGTGCATGTTCGGTGGTAAAAATCGAATTGATTTTTTTATTTTCATGTAACCACGCCAGACACAAATGTGTACCTTCAAGTACCGTTTGTCCCTGTTTTTTGCGATAGTTATTTTGTTCAATTAAACCACGTAAGTGCTTAATTTTCGGGTTATCTTTTGATTCTAAAAAAATCGTAGGCATGCGATAAAATCCACAGCAGTCAGCGAATGGCCGACTGCTGTTGTTAAAAATTATTGATGGTAGCTGCTGACCAAATCGACTTCATTTTTTGAGCCAATGATGACAGGCACACGTTGATGTAGGTCTGTGGGTTGGATGTCTAAAATACGCACACGACCTGTGGTTGCCGCACCGCCTGCTTGTTCCATGAGCATACTCATTGGATTGGCTTCATACATTAAACGTAAACGACCTGCTTTTTTCGGGTCTTTTAAGTCGTATGGATACATGAAAACCCCGCTACGGCAAAGGATACGGTGAATATCGCCTACCATACATGCAACCCAACGCATGTTAAAGTCTTTTTCGCGTGGCCCAGTTTTACCAGCCAAAAGCTCATCAATATAGCGTTTTACAGGTGCTTCCCAATGGCGTTGGTTTGAAGCATTGATCGCGTATTCTTTTGTATCGGCAGCAACTTGAATGTTGTCGGCAGTCACCAAGAACTCTTGGCTTTCTGGGTCAAAGGTAAAGAATACCACGCCTGCACCAACAGTGAGCGCCATCATGGTAGATGGGCCATACAGGACATAACCTGCAGCAACTTGTTGTGTACCTGCTTGCATAAAGTCTGCAGCTTGGGTCACGGCATGTTTTGCAGGTAAAATTGAGAAAATAGTACCCACACACATATTGATGTCGATGTTGCTTGAACCATCCAGTGGGTCAAATAACACTAAATATTGACCATTTTCCTGAGCAGGAGTGAATTCGTCTAATTCTTCCGACGCCAAACCACCCACATTAGGATGTTTTTGTAACGCATCAATTAAATAATCATTTGAAATAACATCTAATTTCTTTTGTTCTTCGCCTTGTACGTTTTCATTTTGCGCACTGCCTAATACGCCCGCCAACGCACCTTTTTGTAATGTTTGGTCAATTGTTTTGCAAGTATTGGCTATAGTTTCAATTACTTGAGCAAGTTCGGGTGTTAAATTTCCAGTTTGTTGTTGTAGAAATTGGGAAAGGGTGCGGTATGACATGACTGGAAAACTCCGAATGACTGCAAAAATGAGGATAACAATATGCTGCAATAGTTTAGATGAGAACGCGTTAAAAGAAAAATTAAACTCGACTATTTGCTGTGATTTTACCCTTGCAAGTCCTGCAGAAAGTGCTATGTTGATGTGAAGGATTTAATTTGAGATAGGAGCACAGATATGACAACGTTAAAGTTTGATGCGACTCCAACGCCAAGCGAAGGGATTAGTTTAGACGATATTTCTGAGGACAAGATGAAAGCCGCTTGGAAAGATTACGAGTCTAAACCTGAATATAAAAAGTTTAACAAGCATGATTTGATTGAATCTATGCAAACTGCAAAAGCTGATGCCGAGTCGGAATAACTGAAGCAAAGCTGTATTTCTGCACTTATCTGTTAGTTTTTAAAATATTCGTTTGCCCAGTTTTTTATGTCATAAAAAAGCGCCCTTGTAATAAAGAGCGCTTTTTTCGTATTGGGGAAACACGTTCTAAACGAGTTTTTGCCAAACAGCAAATTATTATTTCAATAATGGTGGAACAGCTTCGTAGTTAATTTCTACGCGACGGTTTTCTTTCCATGCATTTTCATCATGTCCAGGGTTGACTGGCATTTCTTTACCATAGCTCACTGCTTCAAGCTGACCTGCGTTAACGCCGCTAGTGATTAAGAAGCTCTCAACCGCTTTGGCACGACGCTCGCCTAAAGCCATGTTGTATTCGCGTGTACCGCGTTCATCGGTATGACCTGTAAGCGCTACTTTAGAGTTGGCATTCGCCATTAGAAACTGTGCATGTGCTTGTAGGGTCTGGTAATCATCATTAGATAATTCGCTGCTGTCGTAGTCAAAATGCACCACGCGCTTTGCCAAGAAAGCTTTGTTGGCTTCGGTTACACCTTTGGCAGATGCACCTGCAAGGTTTTGTGCATTTAAAGCTGCATCTTCACTCAAACCTTGGGTGTTGACTGTAGTTGCACCACTTGGTGTTTGACCTGCTTGTGAGTCAGTCGTTGGTTTGCGGTTTGCACAACCTGTCATCACTAAAGCCGATGCCAAAACAGGGAGTACCAATAATTTAACTGCGTTCATCCTCATCTCCATGAAGCTTGATTTTTGGTTTTAAAACAGAACTGAAAACGTATTTACTTTGCGGGTACTCATTATTTTGGTGCCCACGCAGGTTCACGCACTTCACCTTGTTCACTAGGTAAGTTCATGCGGAAGCGACCATCTAAAGACATAATCGATAATAAGCCACGAGCACCTTCGCGTGTCGCGTACACTACCATTTGCCCATTTGGTGAGAAGCTTGGCGACTCATCCAAACTGGTTGGGGTTAAAATATTGGTGATATTGGTGTTGATGTCTTGAATTGCGACTTTGTAGTTACTGCCACTTGGACGATGTACCAATGCCAGTTTACGACCGTCGGCACTGAGCGTACCACGTGCGTTAAATGCACCGCGGAAGGTTAGGCGTTTGCTGCTGCCTGTGGCAAAGTCATAACGATAAATTTGTGCGGAACCACCACGATCTGAAGTGTAAATAAATGATTTACCATCTGGTGCATAACGTGCTTCGGTATCAATCGCACTGTCATTGGTCATGCGTCGCAGTTCACGGGTGCTTAAATTCATTTGATAAATTTCTGGATTGCCATGCATGGATGCGGTAAACAACATACTTTGACCATCTGGTGAGAAGCTTGGAGCACCATTTAAACCACGGAAACTGGCTAATTTTTCACGCTGACCTGTCGCCAAATCTTGCACATAAATAGCAGGGCGTTTGGTTTCAAACGACACATAGGCAATTTTTTTGGCATCTGGTGTCCACGCAGGCGACAAAATAGGATCACGCGAAGTCAAAATGGTTTTAGGCTGTTCACCATCAGTATCGGCAATTTGCAGGGTATAGCGTTGTTCAGGTGTTGCAGGGTTGCGCAGTACATAAGCAATGCGTCCGCTAAAGTCACCTTTAATGCCCGTGAGTGCTTCATAAATGGCATCACTGATCATGTGTGCAGCAGAACGTACGCGTGACGCAGGCACGCTTAATAATTCATTCAATAAGTATTGCTGTTTTTGCACATCATAAAGTTGGTAATGAACTTCATAACCGCCTTCTGCAGTGGCTTTGACATTTCCCGTCACCACATAAGGTACACCTGCGGCTTGCCATGCAGCTGCATTTGGATTGTTCATGCTTGCAGTTGCAGCAAGGTTTTTAGATGAACTGGTGAATTTGCCTGAACGGTTTAAATCGTTTTCTACAATAGGATAAATACTTTGATCATTGCCAAACGGCACAATCGCAATTTTAGGTGCTTCTTCTGGTGCTTTGGCAATTTCTAAATGCAGTTGTGCAAAAGATTGTGTGCTTAAAACTGGGCTAAGCGCAGTTAAAATAGCAAGACAAAGTAGGTGTTTACGCGTTGTTTCCATCATTCGCTATTTTCTCAAATCAACATAACTTTTTTGGATGTAATTGTGGTACATAATGGCATGCTTTGGTAGGAATGAAAGCATGAATTTATAATAAAACTGTTATAACACTGTGAAAATTTAAATTTATTTATACTCGTAAATATTTTGAGAAGGAGTTAGCCAAATAGATGTTATTCGGCTAACTGGTAACTTATTGCGCTGTAAAGGTAGAGGTGAAGCTACGTGCTTCGCGTCGTGCATCTGGGTCTGATGGCATCGGATAAGGTGCGGCAGCACGAACAGCAGCTTCTACACTGGCTTTCATGTCAGGGTCGCTAGAATTAACCACGACAGACTGAACTGCGCCACTGTCACTTAAAGTCACGCGGGCAGTTGCACGTTGACCCGAAGAACCAGCTGGGGTATCCCACGCTCGTCTGATTTTATTTTCGAAATCGCGTTTAGCAGTGGATGCAATGCGTCGTACTTCAGCCTTTTTCTGAGCAGCTTCTTCTGCAGCTTGTTTGGCAGCTGAAGCTTTGGCTTCAGTATCGGCACGTGCCTTCGCTTCGGCATCAGCTTTGGCTTTTGCATCTGCGTCAGCCTTACGTTTTGCTTCGGCATCAGCTTTGGCTTTTGCATCTGCAGCAGCTTTACGTTTTGCGTCGGCATCAGCTTTGGCTTTTGCATCTGCTGCAGCTTTACGTTTTGCATCGGCATCTGCTTTGGTTTTTGCATCTGCGTCAGCTTTACGTTTTGCCTCAGCATCTGCCTTGGCTTTTGCATCTGCTTCAGCTTTGCGTTTTGCTGCTGCATTGGCTTCGAGTTGACGTCTTTCTGCCGCTTCTGCTTTTTTCAGGGCTTCGGCTTCTTTACGACGTACAGCATCTGCTTCAGCACGTGCTTTGGCATCGGCTTGAGCTTTTGCTTTGGCGTCAGCTTCTCGTTGAGCACGTTCTTCGGCGCGTGCTTGTTGAGCTTTTAAGCGTTCAGCTTCTAGTTTTTGTCGCTCTGCAATTTGTTTGGCTTCAGCAGCTTGTCGTTCTGCACGTGCTTGAGCCTCTGCTGCTTGTGCAGTTTTTTGTGTATCAACTTGAGGAGCGGGTGGCGTAGGAGCCGCTGCAGGTGTTGGAATGACAGGGGCAGGTTCAAGAGCAGGCTCGGCTGTTTGAGTAATTTGCTCTGCTACATTTTCATGTGTGGTTTCAGCAGATTTAGTTTCTAATAAGGGTTTTAAATCTTCTGGTTTTATTAATACCGTTTTAATGGGTTTAGGCGGCTCAGGTGCTTTACTCATGCCCAAATAAAGCAAGCCAACCACTGCGACAAGGTGGACACCTACAGTGAACCCAATCGCGATGGCTTTTTGTTGAAAAGGTGGCTTTTTAAAATCTTTCATAAATTACTTTAAAGGCTCGGTCAGCAATCCAACTTGGGTTAAACCCGCATCTTGTAAGTCAGACATTAACGCAATCACATCACCATAAGGGCGTGTATTATGACCGCGAATAACAACCTGAAACTCTTTGTTTTCAGCTTTGGCTTGAATTTGAGCATCGGTCAAAATTTGTTTCAGTTGGGCTAATTCCAAAGGTTCGGCTTTGTGTTCTTTGTATTCTAAAAAATATTGCCCATCTTTATTTAAAGTCACCAAAGCAGGGGCATCTTTCGATTCAATTGGATTACCATTGGCTTGAGGTAAATCGACTTGAATCCCACTGGTAATCATTGGTGCAGTGACCATAAAAATCACCAATAACACCAACATGACATCAATATAAGGCACTACATTCATGTCACTTTTGAGTGGTTTTTTTATGCGCTCGAAGCGTCCTGAGCGTTGAATGGCCATTAGTCGTGATCCTGAGTATTGCCTAAAGATTGACGTTGTAATAAAGCCACCATTTCTTCGGCAAATAAAGCACGATCAGAATAAATCGCTTCGCCTTTGGCGGTGTAATGGTTAAAGGCAAGTACCGCAGGAATGGCGGCAAATAAACCAATGGCTGTGGCAATGAGGGCTTCGGCAATCCCTGGTGCGACTGTTGCTAATGTGACTTGATCGACATCTGCCAGTCCAATAAAGGCATTCATAATACCCCAGACGGTACCAAATAAACCCACGTATGGCGCAACCGAACCAATGCTGGCCAATGCACCTAAGCCTTGTTCAAGTTGGGCTTGGTCGCGACTTAAACCGACACGTAAGATACGCTCTGTGCCTTCAATGGTTTGTGAAGCATGCGCTTGGCGCTTTTTGAGTTTTAAAAACTCACCTAAGCCTTGATAAAAAATATCTTCCAAACCGACACGTTTTGAATTGAGCTGTGCATTGTTGTAAAGCGTATTTAATTCTGCACCAGACCAGAAGATTTTCTGGAAATGCTGATCATCTGCCTGTGCCTTTTTATAGCTCATGTGTAACTTGGCAATCAGATACCAACTGTATAATGATGCTAAAAGCAGCGAGAGCATTACCAGCTGAACAACAGGACTTGCTTGTAAAATAAGATCTGATACTTGAAGAGATGATTCGAGTTGTGTTGCCATAGTTACTACATGTGCCAATTCATTTTTTTAATCTTGTCCTAATTCTTTCAGAATAAGGCTACGAATTTCATCTGGCAGACGACGTGGTTTCATATCTGAACCCAGACAGGCCAATTCAACCTCGCCAGATGCAAGCATGATTTCACCACGATAAATATTTTGTTGCAATACAAATGATGACGCTTTACACGAAACTACACTTGCTGTAACAGTAATTAGGTCATCCATAAAGATTGGACGTGAATATTTCACGTTAATTTTATGTACGACAAAGTTATAGTCTTGTTGATGCCAATAATGATCAACACCCGACGCACGAAGCCACTCGGTACGGGTACGTTCCATAAAGCGAATATGGTTGGCGTGGTAAACAATGCCGCCTGCATCAGTATCTTCCATATAGATACGAATTTTAAATTCAAATTTATTCGCCATGATGATGTTCCGCTTCAATGTTGCAAAGTTGTTTGATAAGCAATACTTATAGCTTACGCCGTGTCTGTGAAATTGACGTGAATCGGTGCTATAAGTCAAGCTGTGTATAGCGTGGCAGTTTATCATTCTCAACGCTTCGTCCAATGGCACAAGATTTCAAACATGCTTTTAAGTTAAAATTAGCTGCCTGCCTGATACATGCAGATGATCCACCCCAATGAGCAGCACATGAGCCGTTTAGTTAAATTTTTTATGGTAATTGCCATATTGTATTTGTTGTGGATGACGCTGTTCCAGCCAGATGGAGGAATTGCGGATAGCACAACCTATCAGTCATCGCAGCAAGTGCATCAATTTAAAGACTATATCATTCAAGCTTTGGAAACCTATGAAGGTGAGTTTCGGGTATTGTCACGTGAAAATTATAATTTTGGACGTGAAGCCGAACTTAGCCCTGTCGATTTTGCTTTGGGATGGGGCGAAATGGCCAAGCCTGAAGTGTATAAACAGTTGTCTATTCGTCAAAGCAACCGTTGGTATCATTGGCGTTATGAACAAGCACCCCCGATTCCTGTGCAAGAGATTGCAAGTTTGAGCGCTAATACGCATTTAATTCCTGCCACACCCGCGATTGCGACACAGTTAAAACAGATTGATGAAGATGATTTGATTTATTTGAAAGGTAAATTGGTTGAAGTTACTGCCGCAGATGGGTGGCAGTGGCGCAGTTCTTTAAGCCGTCATGATACAGGGGCGGGCGCGTGTGAATTAATGCTTGTTGAAGATGTGCGTATTATTGAAAATTAGGGTCTATCTACAGACCCAATTGACCTAAATATTTAATAGCTTAAAGGGAGATAGCTCCCTTCAAGCTATTTTTTCCTTTGAGCTATTTTTCTTTTGGCTCTGGCGGTGTCATCCCAAATTGTAAATACGCCATATTGGTCGCAATACGCCCGCGAGCGGTTCGCATTACATAACCTTGTTGAATTAGGTATGGTTCAATTACATCTTCCAAAGTGCCAGAGTCTTCAGCCATAGCAGCGGCCAAAGCTTCCACACCTGCAGGCCCACCATCAAAACGCTCTAATAACATTGATAAATAACGACGGTCTAAGGTATCTAAACCATCTTTATCGACATTCAGCATATCTAGCGCACGTTGTGCCATCTCTTGCGTGACTTCACCTGTGCCTTTGACCTGCGCATAGTCACGAACGCGACGCAATAATCGGTTGGCAATACGTGGTGTACCGCGCGAACGACGAGCGACTTCATTGGCTCCTGCATCGGTCATTGGCACATCCATTAGACTTGCCGAACGTTTGACAATATGGGTCAAATCTTCAACCGAGTAAAATTCCAAACGCTGCACAATACCAAAACGGTCACGCAACGGTGAGGTGAGTAAACCTGCGCGTGTGGTGGCGGCGACAAGGGTAAATGGTGGCAAGTCCAGTTTAATGGAGCGTGCTGCAGGCCCTTCACCAATCATGATGTCCAGTTGATAATCTTCCATCGCTGGATACAAAATTTCTTCAATCACAGGTGAAAGACGGTGAATTTCATCAATAAATAACACATCGCCTTCTTCAAGATTGGTCAGCATGGCGGCTAAATCGCCTGCGCGCTCTAAGACAGGCCCTGAAGTAGATTTAAGATTGCCGCCCATTTCACGGGCAATAATATTGGCGAGTGTGGTTTTACCTAAACCTGGTGGTCCAAAAATCAGGGTGTGGTCCAATGCTTCTGCGCGTCCACGGGCTGCACCAATGAAAATTTCCATTTGTTCACGCACTACAGGTTGCCCAATATAGTCATCGAGTGAGGTGGGGCGAATGGCGCGATCAATTTGATCTTCGGGTTTTTCAGAACCACTGATTAGACGGTCTTGCATATCGTGTTAACTAATCTCTTGAGCTGGGCATTTTGATGCTGCATGCACAGCCTCAAAGTATGAGTTGCGTTTAAATGCCTTTGCGAAGGCATGATTTTACTTTTGAAAGATCAAAAGTAACAAAAATCTTATGTTGAGTTGAGGGTATATCCCTATACCCCAACTCAACGGGCGACATCCATGTCGCCAGTCATGTATCCAATATTGGAAAGATGAACTTACGCTAGGTTTGTTGGCATCTTTTATTTATTCATCGACTTTAATGCTGCACGGATAATATCACTGGCTTCGGTAAAATCGGCCTTGACTGCATTAATCAGTTTTTGTGCTTCGGCAGGTTTATAACCTAAAGATTGTAAAGCGGCTTCGGCTTCGGCAACAGCAGAATTGCCTGTAAACTGAATTTGGGTCACAGTGGAATTGCTGCTGCTCACTTCGTTGGACATGGCTTTAAAGCGATCACGTAATTCAATCATCAGGCGTTCAGCGGTTTTTTTGCCCACACCTGGTACTTTAATCAGGGTGTTAATGTCTTCATGTTCTACGGTGTGAATCAGTAATTCGACACTCAAGGTTGATAAAATACCTAGCGCCATTTTCGGGCCGACACCATTGACTTTGAGTAAAGTACGGAAAATGGTTTTTTCTTGGGCTTCTAAAAAGCCATATAACAATTGAGCATCTTCACGCACAGCTAAATGCGTCCACAGGGTAATTTTCTGCCCCTTTTGTAACTGGCAAAATGTGGTGAGCGGCGTGTCAATTTCATAGCCCACACCATTTACATTCAGCAACACGGTTGGTGCTTCTAAAGCCAATACTTCGCCAATAAGACATCCGATCATATTTGTGATTCACTGATTGATTTAAAATAAGTTGCTGTTCGCATAGTAGAGCGCATTTTCACAAAAGGCAAAATCTGCGCTTAAATCCTACTTCTATTTATATACAAGTATTGATATGCAAATTATTCATTACAGCAAGCCGACCTTATTGCCTTGTAATTCTTGCGACAAGTTATAGGCTTGGTGATCTGAAAACTTAGAGATAATGTCCAAGACTTGCATGATATTGTCATAATGATTATGCGCAAAATCTGCCCCTGAGCGTTGCAAGATGGACATTAAACACTGCTCTTTAAAACTTAGGGTTTTATGGGGTGTGGTGAGCGGAATAAACGCATCCAAAATATTTTGTAAACTTTGATGCGCAATAATTTCCAATCCAGCTTTTTGCGGATGCTCGAAAATTTTCTCACGCGCTAAGTCTTTGGCGCGATTAATACCAATTTCAATATCTGCTGAGCAATACTGTAAAAGGCTGCCTTTAAGTTGTCCCATTAGGATTTCAAAATGGTGTTTGGCAAACGCTGTGGTGACTTCATCGACTAAACGCTTCATGACCCGACCACGCAAAGCGGCAATTTTTTGTTGCCATGTGGTACGTGCCATCGCTAGTTCTGCAGGAATACCGTAGTCACCAATCAAGTTTAAAAAGATCGGTTCAACTTCTTCATAGCTGAGCATGTTTAAAATAATGCCATCTTCCAAATCAATTAAGGCATAGCAAATATCATCCGCTGCCTCCAATAAATATGTCAGTGGATGACGACAATAGTGATAATCGCCCAATTGAATCAGTCCAAGTTGTTCTGCAATTTGTTTGAGAATTTCTTTTTCGGCTTGGTAACAACCAAATTTATCACGTTGATTGGCAGGGCGGTTGCCTTGTTCGGCAATGGTTTTGGAGAGCCACGGATATTTTAAATAAGCGCCTAAAGTGGCATAGGTTAAACGCATGCCGCCATCATTTGGATGATAGTCAATTTTGGTGAGTAGACGTAAACCTTGCGCATTGCCTTCAAATTGACGTACGTCGGCTTCTTCCTCATCACTAAGTTTGGCGAGAAAATTGCCGTGTGAAGCATCGTCAAACCATTCACGAATGGCATATTCGCCTGCATGTCCGAAAGGTGGATTACCAATATCATGTGCCAAGCAAGCGGCTTGAATAATCGCACCGACATCGGCAGGGGAAATCCACATAGGCAAGTGGTCTTTAATTTTTTCTGCAGCCAACATCCCTAATGAACGTCCAATACAAGACACTTCTAAAGAATGGGTTAGGCGAGTGTGAATACCATCGTGTTGAGTCAATGGATGGACTTGGGTTTTACGGTTTAACTGTCTAAAACTTTGCGAAAAAATAATACGGTCATAATCTTTATGAAAAGGGCTGCGCGCCTGTTCTGTACTTTGTTTTTTACTACCAATTCGAACTGTGGAAAGCAGTTCTAACCAACGCATTTGAGTCATTTATCATTATTCACTATGTGCTTGTTTTGCATCATGCCAAAAAAATGACAAAAGCTCTAGGGGCGTGCGACATGGCTTGTCTTTTTAAATCTAAATTTATACAAAATGGGGGATAAGTTTGTGGCGAAGCGTACTTTAAATTTTTTTTTGGGGCTATATAAATTGAGGATTGGATGATGCGTATAGGTTGCCAAAATAGCAACAATGCTCAAATTTTTATGCTAATTTCTAATTAATTGTGAAATGGATAGCGAAGCTTAAATATGCTCAAACTGATTTATTATGTGCCTGAATCTCATCTTGAAGAAACCAAACTGGCTATTTTTGCAGCGGGTGCAGGTGGAATTGGCAATTATGAACATTGTGCATGGCAGGTTTTAGGCACAGGGCAATTTAAACCTGTCAAAGGAGCAAATCCGTTTATTGGCGAGTTAGATGCTTTGGAACACGTTGCCGAGTGGCGCGTGGAAACTATTGTACCTGAGCAAAATGCTCAGGCAGTCGCAAAAGCGCTCAAGGCAAGTCATCCTTACGAAGAGCCTGCCTTTGAGTTTATGCAACTTTTAGATATTAATTTTTAAAGACTTAAATACCAATTTTTAAAGAAAAATAGAATTGTACGATCACTCATATATGGATTGGGGCAAATATAAGTTGCGTAGATAGAGTTTACTTTTCACGGGCGAAAAGTAACAAAAGCCCTCTGTTAGACTGATGGTACGTCCTGTACCACAGTCTAACGGGCGACATCCTTGTCGCCTTGTCGCGAGTCGAAATGTGGCTAGGTTTTAAAAGTACAGTTGAAATATTAGGGTCTGTTGACACTTCATCTATGTTTGCGACGTGAGAGATATATCTCGCAAGGTTTTTTTAGCTGCTATAAGGCATGGGGCAGGAAATTTAGTTATTCTAAATGACTGACTCATAACGCAATAGCAGCAAAAAATATGCTCGTCCCCTTGCGCAGCAAACAAAGCAGCGCTTTGTTCTTGCTCATGTGGCTAAAACTTTCTCAGATTACGTTATGAAACTTGGCAATAGTCTCGCTATTCCTTGCGTTTCATGCCTAATCTGCTCAGTTTTAGCCTACAGCGCAAGCCATTTATGAAATGTTAACAGCCCCTAGACTTTCTGAATAAACAGGTCACGGTCAAAACGGTATTGCGGGAAAAAGACACCATCTTCGGCACGTTCACCTGCAGCAATCACCATCACTGGAAATTGTTGATCATTCAGTTTTAAGAGTTTGCGTACCATCGGCTCATCAAAACCTTCCATCATGCAGCTATCAAAACCGTGTGCGCGAAGGGCCAAGACCATATTTTCACAGGCGAGTGCTGTAGTTTTACTTGCCCAAAGTTTGGCATCTGCAGGGTTAAATGCAGTCACAGGTAATTGTTTATCTAAACTACGTGCAATTTTGAAAGCGACTTTCTTAAAGTTACCTACTGCGTTTAAGTAGCCAGTCATGTAGTTATAAGGAATAAACTTGTAATATTTTTTGACTGAAGCAGGTGCTTCAGGAAAAGGGAACTCGCTGATATTCTTTTTTGCCATTTCATCAACACGGTCTGTACGTGCAATACACACGATTAGCTCTGCTGCAGTACGAGCAGCGAGTTGTCCTAAGCAGGCTTTAACCAGTTGTTTTTTCTTGGCAGGATTTTGCACCACGACAAAAGTCCACGGTTGTAAATTAGATGAGTTTGGTGCCAATAAAGCCATATCTAAACAATCATCCAATACTTCCGCAGGAATGGCTTTGTCGGTAAATTTACGCACCGAACGACGGCTTTGAATGACTTTTTTAAAGTTTTCTACATCAATATCTTGTGGTGCAGGTTCAAAATAACGTTCTTTTTTTTCAGCTTTAACATCGGCTGGATTTGGATTAGACATTACAATTTTCCTCAATTTTTTAATGATTGATAGCACATTGCAGAATATGGGGGCGAATAAAGAAAAAACCACATTCAGCCAAAATGAATGTGGTTTTAAAACGTCTAGTTTACTTGAAATGGGTGTAAGTACATTTCAGCTAAACAGCGCTTAATTAAATTGGCTGAAATCAGGTTTACGTTTTTGCATAAAGGCCTGCACTGCTTCCATCATTTCTGCTGAGCCGACACGTTGCATAAAAATCTCAGCTTCATGGTCAATCCAAGCCACAATTTCATCGACATTATGTTTCATGAGGGCTTTAGATTGTTTAAGTGAAGCTAATGGTAAAGCTGCCAATTGTGCTGCTTTTTGTTGCGCCGTTGCATAGACATCAGTTTCAATGCTATTAACTAAATTTGCCGATAATGCCGTTTCGCTATTGAATTTTTGTGCAGTTAGCAACAGTTCAGCCGCCTTGTGATAGCCTGCTTGTTCTACCAGAAGTTTGCTTGATGCACCTTCAGGCGATAAGCCCAAGCTCACAAATGGAATTTGGAATAGGGCAGTATTGTCGCTATACACCAAATCTGCATGCAATAAAATTGTGACACCAATGCCAATCGCCACCCCACGTACAGCTGCAATCAGCGGTTTAGAAAACTTGGCTGCAGATTTTAATAAGATGAATGGAGGACCTTCGGCAGCAGGTAGTTGTCCTTTAAGTGCGGCAGACTTCATAAAGTCTTGCATGTCATTGCCTGCGCTAAAGTCTGCATCTGCACCACGTAAAATCACACAACGTACTGCGTTGGACTGATCTGCTTCATCTAAGGCTTGTGCAATCCACAAATATAATTCACCATACAGCGCGTTTTTTGCTTCTGGTCGGTTGATGGCTAAAGTCAGTACGCCATTGTCTAAATTCGCATTCAAATGTGGGTGAGGTTGTTGAATACAGCTCAGTGTCATCGTACTATCCTTGCTTTGATTGGTTTGAATTTATGGCTCATTATGTCGCAAATTCGCAGCGCTGGCACAACTCATGAGTTCATAAAAAGTTAGTGAATGATGAGATTTGCGTTCCTAATTCAATGTGAAATTTATTTAGAATTTGGGGTTGTTCATTTAAAAAATGAATAAGCAAGGCGGAATCTTAACGTCTATTAATTCTATTTTAGGATTAACCTTCGGTTCGACCTACTTTTGTTTTGGCAAAAGTAGGCAAAACCATTTGTCATCCACGAAACCTGCCCAATTATTGTTTTTGATTTATTATCTTGCAAAAACAATAATGAGTTGATACCACGCAGGTTGTGGATGACATTTCCGCGTATCAGATAGCATCATGTTGTTATCAAAATTAGGATTGGCGTATTTATTATGCAATATACGTTTGATTATTTGGTTTTCATTGGCCGCTTTCAGCCATTTCATTTGGCGCATTTGCAAACCATTCAAATTGCGTTAGCACGTAGTCATTATGTGATTTTGGCATTAGGTTCTGCACAAAATGAGCGCAATTTAAAAAATCCGTTTTTAGCCAAAGAACGTGAGCAGATGATTTTGTCTAACTTTTCACCTGAGATGCAAGAACGGATTAAGTTTGTGCATGTCGTAGATGTCTACAATGATGAAAAATGGCAAAAACTAGTCAAATCTTTAGTCGGTGAATTGATTCAACCGCAAGATCGTGTTGGTTTAATTGGGCATTTTAAAGATGACTCGTCTTATTATTTAAAGTTTTTCCCTGAATGGGAGATGGTAGAATTAGACAGCTTGCAAGATGCCATGTCTGCTACGCCTGCACGTGAGGCTTATTATCGTGGGGAAATACAGCCTAATTTTTTCCCGCAAGGCACAATTGATTTCTTAACCGCATTTCAAAACACGGAAATTTATCGTCAATTACAAGACAAATACCAGCAGCAGGACAGCAGTAATTTGACGGAGTAATCCAGTTTTTAAATGAAAAAGGATGATTGAAAAAGCTTTCAATCATCCAGAACATTGTGTTTTTTTAGAGGCTGAAAATTAAGCCTGTAAAGCGGTTAAATCCGCAAGCACTTGCTCGGCATGTCCTGCAGCTTTGACTTTACGATATTCTTTCAGTAATTGACCTTGATGGAAAATAAAAGTAGAGCGTTCAATGCCCATAACTTTTTTGCCATACATATTTTTTTCTTTAATCACATCAAACAACTGACACAATACTTCTTCTTTATCGCTAATCAAGTTGATGCCTAAAGATTGTTTTTCGGTAAAGTTTTGATGGGCTTTGACTGAGTCGCGCGAAATGCCAATGATGGTGGTATTAAGCGCATCAAATTGTGGCTTTAGCGCAGTAAAATCGACAGCTTGTGTGGTGCAGCCTGGGGTAGAATCTTTCGGGTAAAAATACACCACTAACCAATCTGTACCAAGTTCGGTTAAATTGACTTCGCCTGTGGTTGCAGGAAAAGCTTGATTTGGTAATTGAATTGTCGTGCTCATATTTTTCTCCAAAATCATGCACATAAAAAACTAGCCACATAAAGTGGCTAGTTGAAATTGTTAAGAAAAATTATTTTTTCTCAGCCGCTTTCATTGCTTCTTCAGTTAAGGTTTTTAATTTACCTGTAAGCTGAGGACCAAAACAAGTTTGCAAATCTTTATTTTGCTTTTGTACAAAAGCTAAAGTCGCAGGGCTCTTTTTCTGGTTAATTGCGCTTTGAATTTCCCATTTTTGAGCGTTGGTTAATTTACCATCTGCTTCTACTGCACAAGTACAATATTTGCTTACTTCAGCTGTAGTCAGTTTTTTGCCTTTTGCAGTTTCTTCTTTACAAACATTAATTAAAGCTGCTTTTACATTGGTGCTTTTATATGCTTGTTGCAACTTGTCATTATTTGCGTGTGTCGTTGTTGCGAATAATGCAGCAACAGACATAATCGCAGAAACTATAATGTTTGATTTTAAATTTTTCATACACTTTACCTTGTTATGACGGTATATAACGCGTTGGGTCTGCAACACCGGCATCGGCAAAACCTTGTTTGCGTAAGCGACAGCTGTCACATTTACCACAAGCACGTCCTTGGTCATCTGCTTGGTAGCAAGAAACCGTTTGACTATAGTCTACGCCATGTTCAATACCTAAGCGAATAATATTTGCTTTGGATAAATGTAACAAAGGTGTCTCAAATTTTAACGGTTTGCCTTCTACGCCAACTTTGGTTGCCAAGCGTGCCATATTGGCAAAAGCATCAATAAATTCAGGACGACAGTCAGGATAGCCCGAATAATCTACCGCATTAATACCAATCACAATTGCTTCTGCATCAAAAACTTCGGCAGCTGCCAAAGCATAAGACAGGAAGATGGTATTACGCGCAGGCACATAAGTCACAGGAATACCTTCTTGCTCATGATCAGGTACTTCAATGCTGTGATCGGTCAGGGCAGAACCGCCCAAGTTGCCTAAATCAATATTAATCACACGATGCTCAATGCCTGCATTTTTAGTCAAGGCACGTGCAGCATCTAGCTCTGTAGTCGAGCGTTGACCATACATAAAACTAAGTGCAATACATTCATAACGCGCTTGTGCCCATGCCAAACACGTGGTTGAGTCTAATCCACCAGATAACAATACAATGGCACGAGGGCGCATAATTGAACTCCAAATTTTAAAATATAGCGATAGAACTTGAGCAAAAGTGTGAAGATTGACGTCAATACGAATGGGGATTCGTGAGGAGATTAACGACCTGTTTCATCATTCCAAAGCAATTTATGTAATTGCAATTGGAAACGAACAGGGAGATGGTCGGCTAAAATCCACTGTGCCAAATCACGTGCAAGTTGTGGCAAGGCGACTGCACCTTTTTCGACAGCAAATGCAGGGGAGAACCACACTGTATCGACTTTTTTATGCAACTGATATTGCTCAACTTGCTGCTTCGCCCAAAGATAATCGTCATGATTGCAAATCACAAATTTGATTTGATCATGTGGGTTTAAAAAATCTAAATTTGATAATAAGTTGCGTGACATTTCACCCGATGCAGGGGTTTTTAAATCCAGCACCTTCGACACACGGTTATCCACTTTAGAAATATCTAAAGCTCCACTGGTTTCCAAAGACACTTCACAACCTAAATCTGCCAAGCGTTGCATGAGTGGCAGTGCATTCGGTTGAGCCAGAGGTTCACCGCCCGTCACACATACATACGGTGTTTTAAATTCTAGCGTGGTTTGGATGATGTCATCTAAAGATTGACGTTCGCCACCTTCAAAAGAATAAGTGGTATCACAGTAATGGCAACGCAATGGACAACCCGTTAAACGAATAAACACGGTTGGCAAGCCCGATGTATTGGCTTCGCCCTGCAATGAATAGAAAATCTCCGTGATGCGTAAACCCGCAGACGGATCAGAAACAGGAATAGCGGAAGATCGGAGGGTATTCATAAAATTCATCACAGTATGTAAAAAAACAAAAATCCCTACGGTCATTGCTGGCCGTAGAGATGGAGAAAACTAAAAAAAGTTTAGTCTTCGCGTAATAAGTCGTTCAAACTGGTTTTTGCACGGGTTTTCGCATCTACTTTCTTCACAATGATAGCAGCATACAAGCTATAAGTGCCACATTTAGAAGGCAGGTTGCCAGAAACTACCACCGAACCTGCAGGTACACGACCATAATGGATTTCGCCAGTTTCACGGTCATAAATTTTGGTCGATTGACCAATATAAACGCCCATAGAAATGACAGAACCTTCTTCCACAATCACGCCTTCAACAATTTCAGAACGTGCGCCAATGAAGCAGTTGTCTTCAATAATAGTTGGGTTTGCTTGAAGTGGCTCAAGTACACCACCAATACCTACACCACCCGATAAATGCACGTTTTTACCAATTTGTGCACATGAACCTACAGTTGCCCATGTATCAACCATGGTGCCTTCATCTACATAAGCGCCAATATTGACATAAGATGGCATTAACACCACATTTTTGGCTTGGAATGAACCTTTACGTGCAACTGCTGGCGGTACAACACGCACACCTGCTTGTTTGAATTGCTCGTCAGTCCAACCTGTAAATTTCGTGTCTACTTTGTCGTAGAAACGCAAATCGCAAGATTCAATTGGCTTGTTATCATTGAGTTTAAAAGATAACAAAACTGCCTTTTTTAACCATTGGTGAACGATCCACTCACCATTAATTTTTTCAGCAACGCGTAATGTGCCGTTATCTAAACCTGCAATTGCTTGTTCAACTGCCTGACGAATTTCAGCGGGACAATCTGCAGCGCTGAAATTAGCGCGGTCTTCAAATGCTTGTTCAATGATTGTTGAAAGCTGAGACATCGATGTTCTTACCAGAAAAAAATTTTCCAAAGATTTTACACTATATTGAGTGAGGAATAGATAAAAATTGGAACAGATTGGAATTTATCCTTAGTAAGATAAACAAGTTAAGTTGCGCGCTAAATTGTTGAAGTTTTGAAAATAAATGCTTTTGCAATAAACAATAAGAATAAATTTGTATCAAAAAATAACAAAAACGGGGTGAATTTTGCATAAAAGCTGAACGCAACATGCTCTATAGTTTTCTCATGACAAAACGAATGAAAATTCAAAAAGTTTTAGTTTGAGGAGAAACACAATGAAAACTTTACATACATTTTTAGCCGCTTCGGTATTGGCAGCAGTTGCAGGTTCTGCAATGGCAGATACAGCTGTGGTAAAAGATGGCTATGCGTTTGATCGTAACCAACTCATTCCAACAGGTGTACGTGCTGAAGTAGGTACAACAGGTTATGGCGGTGCCTTACTTTGGACTGCAAACCCGTATGTGGGCTTAGCGCTGGGTTATAACGGTGGTGATATTTCTTGGTCAGATGATCTGTCTATCAATGGATCAAAGTATGATATGGACATGGACAATAACAATGTCTATTTGAATGCTGAACTCCGTCCATGGGGAGCAAGTGAAAATCGTTGGGCGCAAGGTGTATATGTAGCTGCAGGTGTAGCTTATTTAGATAATGATTACAAACTTGACCGCCGTGTAGGTGGTGCAACTAACTTCTCAGTAGGGAAAACTGACTTCCAGTCTGGTGCTGAGGGTGTACACATCAATGGTGAGTTACAATACGAAAATGATATTGCTCCATATTTAGGCTTAGGTTTTGCACCAAAAATCAACAATAACTGGGGCGTGTTTGGTGAAGTTGGTGCTTATTACACAGGTAATCCAACTGTATCTTTAAATCGTGTTTCTGGTTCAGCAATCAATAATAATGGTGTTGCTTTAGATACTGCATTGGAGAGAGAAGAAGCAGACATCCGTAATGATAATGAACACGAATGGATGCCAGTAGCGAAACTAGGTGTAAGCTACCATTGGTAATTCAAGTCAGTGTTTGAGTAAACATAAAACGAGCTTCGGCTCGTTTTTTATTTGTGTAGGTTTACGTGTATATTAAAAACGATGGGCAAGACGTAAACCATAAACAAGGGCATTGTTATTATTGGACGTTGCCAGCGAGGCAAAAGACACAGCACTGTCAGTATTGGTATTGATTTTGGCTTTTCTAAACTTTAAATAATGTGCGCCAAATGTAATCTCATTTTTTTGATTTACACGATATACCACGCCTGTTCCAAAACTTGAAAAGCCATCTGAAGGGTTGAGTGTAGACACAGTATTGCCAGTCCCAGAGTCCCATGAGCTTTCAATAAAACTGACCCATGTGGGTGTCCAACGGTGCGCCCAGCCTATTTTTGCCGACCATTGGTCTTTAGGGTAGGAAATCAGTTGATAACCTGAAATTTCGGGTACATACGTTGCATAGGCAGCAATGACCGCATTAAATTGTGGCGGTTGAATGCTAAAGTCAGACCAGTTTACCCAGCGTAAATCTGCATAGACGAGGTTATGTGTCGAAATCGCTGTTTGTAAGTGTGCATTGACAGATTGTGGAGTTTCTACCACGCTCTGATTTTCGGGCACAAGATTTAAAAGCGTGTGTTGCGTATGTTCGTAAGTATTTAGACGATGTTTAATTTTAGCGCGATAAGTCACTGCGGTTTTAAATGCATACTCTGGAATTTGATAACTAAATCCTGTTAACCAACCTAGGGCAGAATCACGTTCAAATGCTACGCTATAACCATTAAACACAGCATAATCTTGTCCAAAAACCTCTAAATAGCCTTTAAAGTCTTGCCAGCTAATACCTGTAAAAAAATTCCAGCGAGGGGTAGGTTGATAGCCAATTAGTGCAGTCATATTGCGACTGTCAAACTGAATATGACTGGACTCAATTTCTATTTTTTCAGCATATATTTCAGGGGTATATTGATAATTAACCCGCCCACCAAACGGTTGGTCGAATAATAAACCAAAGGAAAGTTGTGGGCTAAGCTGTAATTTTAAGCCCGCATTGATGAAATGTTTGCTTTCGACCAAATCTCCAGTCGAAAAATCAGTAACTCCCAGTTCACGGAGTTGTTGTTGATATTGTACTTGCCCAGAAACATTCGGCTCTAAATAAAGCAAGGTTATTTCTGCATAATTATTTTCTTGTAAAAAGGCGCTTACAGATTGATGGCTTTGTTCTAGAGCTGCAGCATGACTATACACTATGGGCAGGACGTACAAGCATGCAGTGCAAAGATGATATTTCATGTGACGTCCCGCATTTGAGTGATAGAATCGTGTTTAAAATCAAATAATCATTTTTATTGTTGATTATATTTTATGCATAATTTGAATCAATTTAAAACATTATTTTCCTGTTTTAAGATAAACGAAGATCGTGGCGAAATAATGAAACATAAGAGAGCGAATGCGCTCTCTTATGTGAATGGGGTTATTCGTCAGGATAAGCAATGCGCTTTAACGCTTTAATATCGGCATTTGGTGCACATAAAGAAATAAACTCATAGCCATAGCCACGTAGTAAATGTCCTTTGCGAACCGCAATCCATGTGGTGTTTACCCCAAAAATATCGGTCTGGATTTGTTTTAGACGGTAATCGCGTTCTGCATCGTATGCCACATTGTTTACCACGCCTACGCCCATGCCCAATTCAACATAGGTCTTAATAACATCGGCATCAAGTGCAGACATAACGATATTGACATCAATTCCTGCATCGGTAAATGCTTTGTCAATTTTAGAACGTCCCGTAAAGCCGCCGTGATAAGTGATGATTGGATATTCTGCCAAATCGGTCAGGCTAATCTCAGTTTTACTGGCTAAAGGATGATCTTGCGGGGTAATAATGCTGTGGCGCCAGTCATAATAAGGCACACTTGCCAAGTTCTCTTCAGTGGTTAGAGATTCGGTTGCAATACCAATATCGGCTTCACCTTGTAGCAGCATTTCGGCAATTTCAACAGGGCTGGCTTGTTGCAAAATCAAATGTACTTTAGGGAATTCTTTTTTAAACAAATTCACAATAGGCGGCAGCACATAACGCGCTTGGGTATGTGTAGTCGCAATGGTGAGCGTGCCTTCATCTACTTTATTAAAGTCATCAGCAAGGCGTTTAATGTTATCTGCATCAACCAACATGCGTTCGACAATACTCAGCAAAGCTTGTCCTGGCTCGGTTAAACCTAGTAGACGTTTGCCTTTGCGCACAAAAAGCTGCACACCAAGCTCATCTTCAAGGTCTTTAATGTGCTTACTCACGCCCGATTGAGAGGTGTATAGTGCTGCAGACGCTTCGGTTAAATTAAAGTTTTGCCGAACGGTTTCTCTAATAATTCTAAGTTGTTGGAAATTCATAGTGGTGCAACCCTAAAAAGGATGGAGCGGGTTAGGCTCCATCTTGATGTCCTTATGCGACTTGATTTTCAAATAAATGTAAAGTGGTTACACTTAACCAAACCGTTTGATTTGGGCGGAATTGGTGCAGTTTCGCTTCATCTGCAGTGAGTGCAATTTCAATTAAATTCCCTTGGCGATCTTGCAATTCTGCAACTACTTTACCAGCAATCCAAACCTCACGTAAGAAGGTCGCTTGAATGGTATTTTCCTGTGGTTGGGCATGAATATGCAACTCATCTGGACGCGCAAATGCAATCACTTTGCCTTGTGGTGCATTTGGTTGATTGAGAAGTTGTACGCGATCTTCACCAATTTGCACAACCCCTTGATGATGTTGTCCTTCAAAACGGTTGGCTTGACCTAAGAAGTCAAATACAAACGGAGTTGCAGGCTGTTCATACACTTCACGCGGTGAACCAATTTGTTCGACATTACCTTTGTTCATGACAATAATTTGATCGGCAACTTCGAGTGCTTCTTCCTGATCGTGGGTCACGAAAATTGAAGTGATGTGTAATTCATCATGCAAAGTTCTTAACCAACGACGTAATTCTTTACGCACTTTGGCATCAAGCGCACCAAAAGGTTCATCCAATAACAATACGCGTGGTTCTACCGCTAAGGCACGTGCCAAAGCAATACGTTGACGTTGTCCACCCGATAATTGTGCAGGATAACGGTCTGCTAAAAAGCTTAACTGTACCAAGTCGAGTAAACGCATAACACGCTTTTTAATCTCGGCTTCTGAAGGTCGGGTTGCACGTGGACGTACCCGTAAACCAAATGCGATATTGTCAAATACGGTCATGTGGCGGAATAGGGCATAGTGTTGGAAAACGAATCCAACTTGACGTTCGCGCACATGCACAT
Organism: Acinetobacter sp. YH12211; assembly: GCF_013418015.1. Taxonomy (NCBI): domain Bacteria; kingdom Pseudomonadati; phylum Pseudomonadota; class Gammaproteobacteria; order Moraxellales; family Moraxellaceae; genus Acinetobacter; species Acinetobacter sp. YH12211. The sequence continues at coordinate 46,038 of NZ_VPCW01000004.1, read as the reverse complement.
CGGTTGCATCCTGACCCTCTAATATCACTTGCCCACGATCTGCCGACTCTAATCCTGCAATAATACGCAACAAGGTGGTTTTACCACAGCCTGAAGGCCCAAGCAGCGCCACCAGTTGGCCATCTGGAAAATCGAGGGAGATGTCTTTAAGTGCATGGAATGCACCAAAATTTTTTTCAATATTTTTAACTTGAATACTCATGCGGTCATTCCTTAAGAAACAGTTGAATCTTCATTGCGTTGGTTTTGCTTTTCTTGGCGAATTTCAACCCAAGTTTTTAAAATCAGGGTCACAATTGCAAGAAGTGCCAAGAGAGAGGACACCGCAAACGCAGCACTAAAGGTATATTCGTTATAGAGAATTTCGACGTGCAGCGGTAGGGTGTTGGTTTCTCCGCGAATATGCCCCGATACCACAGATACTGCGCCAAACTCACCCATCGCGCGGGCATTACACAGAATTACGCCGTAAATTAAACCCCATTTAATATTTGGTAAAGTGACTTTCCAGAAGGTTTGCCAACCAGATGCACCTAATACAATCGCAGCTTCTTCTTCCTCTGTGCCTTGCGCTTCCATTAAAGGAATCAATTCACGTGCCACAAAAGGTACGGTAATGAAGATGGTGGCAATCACAATTGCAGGAACGGCATATAAAATTTTGATGTCATGTTCCATCAACCAGCCGCCCATCCAGCCTTGTGTACCAAAAATCAACACCAGCATTAAACCTGCAATGACTGGAGAAACTGAAAATGGCATATCAATTAGCGTGGTGAGGATAGATTTGCCTCGGAAGTTGAATTTGGCGACTGCCCATGCGGCTGCCACACCAAAAACCACGTTTAAAGGGACTGCAATGGCTGCGGTCAGTAAGGTTAATTTCACTGCCGATAGCGTGTCTGGATGTACCAGTGCTTGTGCATAAACCCCCACACCTTGTTTAAAGGCTTCTACAAAGACCAGAATCAGCGGCAAAATTAAGCAGCTTAAAAAGAAGATTAAGGCAATCGCAATTAGGGTATAACGCACCCAGGTCGGTTCACGGGTGGCATCACGTGACTGTAATTTTTCAGCCAAAGCATTACTGTTGGTATTTAAACTCATCGTGCAGTTCTCCCTGTGCGACGGCTTGCCCATGCTTGTAATAAATTAATAAGGAATAGCATCACAAAAGAAATCAGTAACATCACCACAGCAATGGTGGTTGCACCTGCGTAGTCATATTCTTCCAAGCGAGAAATAATCATTAACGGTGCAATTTCAGTTTCAAAAGGCTGGTTACCTGCAATGAAAATAACAGAGCCGTATTCGCCTACACCACGAGCAAACGCCAAAGCAAAGCCTGTGATTAAGGCAGGCAGTAAAATAGGAAAAATCACTTTACTGACAATTTGAAAACGGTTTGCCCCTAGTGCCGATGCAGCTTCTTCCAGTTCGGTTTCTAAATCACTTAATACAGGTTGCACGGTACGCACCACAAAAGGAATACCAATAAAAATCAAGGCTAAGGTAATCCCGATTGGGGTATAAGCGACTTTAATGCCAATCGGCTCTAAATATTGACCAATCCAACCCGTGGGTGCATATAAAGAAGTCAGCGCAATACCTGCTACTGCGGTCGGTAGAGCAAATGGTAAATCAACCAACGCATCTATAATACGTTTGCCTGGGAAACTGTAGCGAACCAGACACCATGCCAATAACAGGCCAAAGACTACGTTAATAAAGGCAGCGATGAGCGCAGCACTAAAACTGAGTTGCAAAGATTTTAGAATACGTTCTGAACTTAAAATTTCCCATAAACCATCCCAACCGATACCTAACGATTTAATAAATACAGCCGATAAGGGAATAAGAACAATTAAGGATAAATACGCTAGGGTAAAGCCTAGAGAAAGACCAAATCCTGGCAGCACTTTGGATCGCTGCGACATGATGACTCCTCAAAAGAGAGAATGAGTGTTTGAAAACAAACAGATAAAAGTAAAAGATAAATTCGGCACAAGCATAATTTGCGAAGATTAAATTGCAAATTTGAATAAATACTTGTTGTTATCAGAAATACTGATATGTGATTGCATATTTTCTGCAATCAAATAATCATAAATTTCAGGAAATGCCCCAAAGCCTGATGCAACATTAATATGACCCACTTGTCCTAAATTAATCGGTGTTAATTGCCATGCTTGGGCAAGTGCCTGTGCATCTGCAAAACTTAGCCACGGGTCATTTTCACTGATCAGTAAGCGTGTTGGTACAGCCAATTTAAGTTGCTGAAAATAAGCCGAATAATTGCTTTGGCTGTGTTGTGCAAAACCAGATTCACCAAAACGGGCAGGGTTAGCAGGTGCAACCAAAACCACATTTTTAATTTTCGCCTGCAATTTAGGTTGCTGTGCTAAGGCTGCCACTGTGGTCAGACAACCAAAGCTGTGCGCCACAATTTGAATATCGTTCTGAATCGGGGCAACTGTTTTGACAAATTCAGCAACCCAGTTCTGTAAAATTGGGCTATTCCAGTCTGACTGTTGTACACGCGAGCAAGACATGAGTTGTCGTTGTAACCAAGATTGCCAGTGCGCATATTCACTGCCACCTACACCTGGAACAATTACGGTATGAATCATGTCGATGCTCCTTCGCATATTTCAGCCTGAAATAATGATCTGAATAACGCTTGAATATGAATTGAACCCATCATTTTCAGCTTTGGCTGTGATCACTTGGATTCAAAACTCAGTAAGATAATGCTGTAAAATTCATGTTTTAAATAATCTGCAACAAGGATAGCTAGAGTTTCTATGCAAAAAAAATAATTAAAAATGAATTTTATATGAATAAAAAAGATATATGTGAATCATGTAAAAATACGTTTGTGAAAACACCCGTATTTTTCAATTTGGGTGTTTTCAGCTATCGCTTTAGTATGATTTGCCTTTCAGTATTATTTGGTTTGATTGGCTTTGACAAGCTGGTCGAAAATGCCACCATTTTCAAAGTGTTGCTTCTGAACTTTGCTCCATCCACCAAACTCTTGATCAATCGTCACCAACTTCAATGGTTTAAATTGCGACTTATATTGTGCCAACACCGTAGCATTACGTGGTCGGTAATAATTCTTCGCAGCAATGTTTTGACCCGCAGGCGAATAGAGATAGTTTAAATAGGCTTTGGCTAAGTGTTGATTGCCATCTTTTTGCACATTTTTCTCTACAATCGCCACAGGCGGTTCAGCCAAAATAGATAGAGAAGGCGTGATGATCTCAAATTTACCCGGTTGTTCACGCACGGCTAAATAGGCTTCATTTTCCCAAGCTAACAAAACATCACCAATGCCACGTTCTGCAAAAGTGGTGGTTGAGCCACGTGCGCCTGAATCCAATACTTTGGTTTGTTTATAAATTTGGCGAACAAACTCTTGCGCTTTAGCATCATTGCCCGCAGGTTGATGTTTTGCCCATGCCCACGCTGCCAAATAGTTCCAGCGTGCACCGCCAGATGTTTTTGGATTTGGAGTAATGATTTCCACACCAGGTTTGACCAAATCGCCCCAATCTCGAATACCTTTCGGGTTGCCTTTATGCACTAAAAATACAATTGTGGATGTATAAGGGGTCGAGTTGTGCGGAAATTTCTTTTGCCAGTCTTTAGGTAATAGACCGCGTTTAGCAATTTCATCAATATCGGCAGCCAGTGCCAAAGTCACGACATCGGCACCTAGACCATCAATCACCGCACGTGCCTGTTTGCCCGAACCGCCATGTGATTGTTTAAAGTTAATGTTTTGCCCGGTGGCTTTTTTTCAGTACGCACCGAAATCTTTGTTAAAGTTATCGTATAATTCACGGGTTGGATCGTAGGAAACATTCAGAAAGTCTTTTGCAGAAACGCTCAAGGTTGTTGCCGAAAGTACTGCCGCCAGTAGTCCAATTTTCAGTTTTGTAAAGTTCATGTTTGACCTCAGGTATTAAATCTGTTGTTGAATGAGGCAAGCATATCGGTAGTCTATTTGCTGAAAAAATAATTTAAAATGCGGTGAATATCAGTAAATGATAAATATAAATTTCTTCATTGTTTTCTATATTTAGAGATAAATAACGAGTACTTCTTCCATGCAGTGTTATAAAAATGCCAAGCCTACCGAGCAGATTCATGTGTTAGATCGCGCGTTTCATTATGGTGATGGATGCTTTAGCACTGCACGTTTTCGCCAAAATCAAATTGAATTATTTGACCGCCATTTGGCGCGTTTGCAATATGCCAATCGCCAACTTTCTTTAAATGCCAATCTTGAGTTAATCACTGAAACGCTGACACTTTTAAAGCAGGCGCATGGCGAGTTAAATGGTACTTTGAAGATTGTTTTAAGTCGTGGTGTGGGGCAGCGTGGCTACAGCTTGCCTGATCATCCTGCCGATGTTTGGGTGTTTTTCTATCCACAAGTACAAGCGGCTTTAGATACGGCATATCATTATGACATCATTCAAAGTGGCATCTTGGCACAAGCGATTGGACTAAGCATGCCGAATTTAGTTGGGCTGAAAAGTCTAAACCGACTTGAACAGGTATTGCTCAAACAAGAAGCTGATCAAAAAGGCTGGACAGAAGCTTTGGTTACTGATGTACAGGGCAGTGTGGTTGAAGGTGTGAGTAGTAATTGTTTCATTCGTATAAACAATACATGGATTACCCCGCAACTTGGTTATAATGGCGTGTACGGTGTCATGCGGGCAGAAATTTTATCGCGCATGCAACAACAGAATTTGCATTGTGAACAGCGTGATGTTCATGTTTCGGAAATTGCGCAGATTCAAAGTCTGTTTTTCTGTAATGCCTTAACGCCCATGAAAATTGTCAGCCATTTAGGGCAGCAGGTTTTAGATGTGCAGCCGTGTGTGGAACTATTTAAGCAACTTCAACTGAATCAGATTCATTCTTATGTCTAAGCGTCCATCAAAATCTAAAAAGAAAACCAAACCTATATGGTCTAAGCGTGCTATTCAGGGTGCGCTTATTTTTGTACTCGGACTGTTTTTGGTCATTGGCATGATCTTATGGTCAAGCTTATTTAAAGATTATCCTGTTGAAGGCAAAAAACAATTATTGGCGATTAATGATGGTGATACCTATTCACGCTTTATTGATCGTTTGGCAGAACAAGATCATGTGAATTTTCCAATTGTTTTAAAGCTCTATCAACGAGTGATGATTCACGACAGCATGAAAAAAGGCGTGTATGAAGTCCGTCAGGGCATGAGTGTGCGTCAGGTTATGGAAATGATCGCCAATGCTGAAAATGCACAAATGAACCGTATTTTGGTGATCGAAGGCACGACTTTTAAACAATTGATTGATGCGTTAAAGAAAGATGAGTTGGTCACCAAAGAAGTGTCGCATTTGCCGTATGATCAAATGCTAAAAGCTTTAAATATTCCTTTTACACATCCCGAAGGTTTATTTGCGCCGAATACTTATTTCTTTGCCAAAGGTGAAACTGACCGTAAAATTTTAACCGATTTATATCAGCGTCAAATGAAATCATTGGATGATGCTTGGAATAATCGTGCAGCAGATTTGCCCTATAAAAATAAATATGAAGCTTTAATCATGGCATCTATTATTGAAAAAGAAACCAATGTTGATGCTGAATTAGAGCAGGTTTCGGGTGTGTTTGTACGTCGTTTAAAACTGGGGATGCGTTTACAGACTGACCCAACCGTGATTTATGGTATGGGAGAGCGTTATCAGGGCAATATTACCCGTCAGGATTTACGCACTCCAACGCCATACAACACCTATACCATGAGTGGTTTAACGCCAACGCCAATTGCATTGCCAAGTCAAAAAGCCATTGAAGCGGCTATGCATCCAGACCAATCTGACAATATTTATTTTGTCGCGACAGGTAACGGTGGGCATAAATTTAGCACCAATTTGCAAGATCATAACCGTGCCGTACAGGAATATTTAAACGTACTACGCACGAAAAAATCAGGGGAATAAGCATGTTTATCAGTTTTGAAGGTACTGAAGGGGTAGGCAAAACTACACTTATTCGCCGTATTCATGATTATTTTACTGCACAAGGTCAGTCGGTGGTTTTAACCCGTGAACCGGGTGGAACCCCTATGGCAGAGCAAATTCGTGCTTTGTTGCTCGAGGTCAACCATGAAGAAAAAATGTGTTCAGACACTGAGTTATTGTTGATGTATGCAGCGCGTGCACAGCATTTAGATCGGGTGATTTTACCTGCGTTGGCTGCAGGAAAAACTGTACTGTGTGACCGTTTTAGTGATGCGAGTTTTGCTTATCAGTGTGCAGGACGTGGTTTGAGTGAAAGCAAGTTGCAGACTTTAAATAATAACTTTGTGGCACGTATGCCTGACTTAACTTTCTGGCTGGATGCACCGATTGAACTGGGTATGACCCGTGCACGGGCACGTGGTGAACTTGATCGTTTTGAACAAGAGAAAGCAACTTTCTTTGAGAAGGTAAGAGGTGGCTATCAAACTTTGTGGGAGCGACACCCTGAGCGAGTGAAGCGCTTAGATGCAACACAAAGCCCCGATCAAGTATTTGCACAGGCGATGCACTATTTGCAAGCTAAGGCATAACAAACAAAGGTATAACAAGCCAATGGGTCATGGTTATGCATTTGATTGAATGGAAAAATCTTCTATAGTGGAAATGCTTTAGAAGATTTTTTTATTTAAATAATAGCGAATAGTAAATATGACCAAAGACGAAATTATTGAATTTTTAAAAGTTGAGTTTCCGCAAAGTTTGGAAAAATGTGAAATTGTGTCCATCACCCCACGTGGGGCATTGGTGAATTATCACATCGATGAACGTGATTTACGCCCAGGTGGTACGGTATCAGGGCCGACTATGATGACTGTTGCAGACTATGCACTTTATATCGCCATTTTAGGGGAGTTGGGTTTGGTGGCTTTGGCGGTGACCAGTAATTTAAACATCAACTTTTTACGCAAGCCCGCAGCAGGGCGTAATTTACGTGGTGAATGTCGCTTAATGAAAGTAGGGAAAAACCTCGTGGTCGGTGAGGTTTGGGTATATTCCGAAGGTGTAGATGATGCCGTGGCGCATGTCACAGGGACGTATTCGATTCCACAAGTGTAAGTGTTTAAAGCTACAATATGAAAAATAATAGATCAACATTTCGCTTAAAGTTTACAGTTCAATCGCCTAAGTAAATTTGGTTGATCTTTTATTCTTATTTTGTCATTGATCGTTTTCATCCATGCCATTGAATTGAAAAATAGCCTAAGCAAAACTAATATTTGGCAGCTTAAAAATGATCAACGAGATATTATTTTTATAAAAGTGCAGGGGATGTTCAGGAAACTTTTGTAGAAATGATGGTCAAAAAAGAGAAGTAAAACGAAATAGATAACTGCAAAATAAAAATAACGATGATTGAAAATATCAAACTTTCAATCACCGCTATTCAACCGACTTTATTCATTCACCAATGGGGTTTCCACTTGGAAGTTTGGTGGAATAAGCACAGTTTTACGCAATTCAGGCGCAAGTTCAGGATAATCTAGCGTGAAGTGTAAACCGCGTGATTCCTTACGTTGCATGGCACAGCGCACAATCATTTCCGAAACTAAAACCAAATTACGCAGTTCAATTAAGTTTTTACTGACTTGATAGTCCTGATAATACTCGGTGATTTCACGTTTCAGCATTTCAATGCGGTGCAAGGCACGCTCTAAACGCTTGGTGGTGCGTACAATGCCGACATAGTTCCACATGGTTGCACGTAGCTCATCCCAGTTTTGTAAAATCACCACATCTTCGTCAGGATTCGTCACTTGCGAATCATCCCAAGCAGGAACTTCAGGCGAGCTATAATCTGCAGTGTAATGGGCTTCAATATGTTTGGCGGCAGCCATTCCATAGACAAAACATTCTAAAAGAGAGTTACTTGCCATACGGTTAGCACCATGTAAACCTGTATAAGAAGTTTCACCAATCGCATATAAACCAGCAATATCGGTTTGGCTATGTTCATCCACCATTACTCCGCCACAAGTGTAGTGGGCAGCAGGTACAACAGGAATCATATCGGTAGTGATATCAATGCCCAATTCCAGTAAACGTGCATACAGCGTTGGGAAGTGTTCTTTCACAAATTCTGCAGGTTTATGGGTGATGTCTAACCACACATGACGAATACCTAAGCGTTTGATTTCATAGTCAATCGCACGTGCTACAATGTCGCGTGGCGCCAATTCTGCACGCTCATCAAAACGCAGCATAAAACGCTCACCATCGGGTAAACGCAAATATGCACCTTCACCACGCATGGCTTCAGTAATTAAAAACGAACGTGCTTGAGGATGATACAAACAGGTCGGATGGAATTGGTTAAATTCCATATTTGCCACACGGCAACCCGCACGGTATGCCATCGCCATACCATCACCTGTGGCAATGTCTGGGTTAGATGTATATAGATAGGCTTTCATTGCACCACCGCAGGCAAGTGCGGTAAATGGTGCAAGGAAGCTATGCACTTTTTGTGTTTTTTCATCTAGTGCATATAAGCCTAAAGTGCGATTGCTTTCATTTAAACCTAATTTTTGCGAGGTAATTAGGTCAATCGCAATATAATTTTCAAAAATGGTGATGTTTTGCTGTTCTTGGGCACGTTGTACCAAAGTGGTCGAAATTGCGCGTCCCGTTGCATCGGCAGCGTGAATGATACGTCGCTGTGAGTGACCGCCTTCACGGGTTAAGTGCAACTGTTCTTGTTCATCTAAAGTAAATTGCACACCTTGTTTCAGCAGAAAATCTACCGAAGGTTTGCCGCCTTCTACGGTTTGCTTGACGGCATCCATTTCACATAAATGCGCACCTGCAATCATAGTGTCATCTATGTGTTGTTCAATTGAATCTGTTTCATCAAGAACTGCCGCGACACCGCCTTGCGCATAGAAAGTGCTGGCTTCAGTAAGGGTAGATTTCGCCAAAACGGCAATATTGAAATGCTGGGGTAATGAGAGCGCTAAACTCAAACCTGCACCACCACTTCCCACAATAATCACATCAAATTGATGTGTTGTGTTTAAATTAGGCATGTCCATCAGCTAATTTGAAAAAAGTTGGATAATGACACCCCTTTTTACAGAAAAAGGCAAGTGCGAAGTGGATTTGAATAATGAAAAAAAAGAATAAACTGGCAACTTTTATGGAATATCCCACTTTTATTGTGATTCTATTCCACGCTTTTCATTTATAGCACTTTGGCGCATCATTTTTGATGGGTCAAATATAAGATGCTATCTCAGCTATCCTCCACAGTGCCTGCCAAACCGTAATTGAAAAAGATTCAACATTTTATTACGCAAAAGCCTATTATTTTGTGCTAAATAAGGTGAGTTCAAAGTCATAATTATTATTGAGTGAATGCTATTTATGAAAAATCGCAACTTAAAAAAAGGTTTATATGCGGCTGTTTTTACTATGGCAACTGTGCAGGCTCAAGCAGCACCACCAGTAGACTTTTCTAATTTGGTTGAGCAGGTTAGTCCTGCGGTGGTGAGTGTCAATGTTGTCAAAAAAATGAGTCAGGAAGAACTCTTACAACAACAAGTTCCAGAAATTTTACGCCGTTTTTTTGGCAATCAAGTGATTATTCCTCAACAGCAAATTCCACAAGAAAAAACAGGTTACGGCAGTGCCTTTTTTATCAGTAAAGATGGATACCTTTTAACCAATCACCACGTTGTTGAAGATGCTTCTAAAGTTACCATTGTACTGAATGACCGCCGTGAACTTGATGCAACTGTCGTGGGTAGTGATGAACGTACCGATGTCGCGTTATTAAAAGTGCAGGGCAGCAGTTATCCAGAACTGCGTACAGGCAATGTCGATCAATTACGTGTAGGTGAGCCTGTACTTGCGATTGGTTCACCATTTGGCTTTGACTATTCTGCATCGGCAGGAATCGTGAGTGCCAAAATGCGTAATATGATGGGTGAAACTTCAGTGCCATTTATTCAGACCGATGTGGCGCTTAACCCAGGTAACTCAGGCGGGCCACTATTTAACCAGCGCGGTGAAGTGGTCGGCGTGAACTCCCGTATTTTTAGTGGTACGGGTGGTTATATGGGCTTGTCATTCTCCATTCCTATTGATGTTGCCATGGATGTTGCCGATCAGTTAAAGCGTAACGGTAAAGTGACTCGTTCTTATTTAGGGGTGAGTTTGCAAGATATTGACCGCAATTTGGCAGAATCTTATAAACTCAGTAAGCCTGAAGGTTCATTAATTACTCAAGTTGCACCAAACTCACCTGCGGCACGTGCAGGTTTGCGCGCGGGCGATGTGATTCTTAAATACAACGGCACACCTATTTCCAGAACGTCTGAATTGTTGAACTATTTAAACCGTTCAGTGCCAAATCAAAGTATTCAGCTTGAAGTATTACGCGATGATAAACGCCGTAATATTACCGCTACGGTGAGCACAGCACCTGACGACACGCCTGCCAAAAACAACCCTGATACCGCAGCCAAAGGCCCTGTTTTAGGGGTGTCGATTCGTGATTTAAGCGTTGCAGAACAACGCCAATTAGATATTAAAGGCGGTGTGCTGATTCAGGAAGTGCGTCGTGGTGGTTCGGCAGCTCAGGCACGTATTATGCCAGGTGATGTGATTGTGCAACTGAATAACACCACTATCCAAAATGCCAACCAATTTGTTGAAACAGTATCTACCTTGAAACAAGGTACAATTGCGCGTGTGGTGATTATCCGTCAAGGGCAACGTGCGATTATTGGCATGCGTATTCAATAAGTTGATGTGGCATAAAATCGTAAATCTATCTAAAATTTAGAATCTTGCTAAACTTTAAATAGCCACTTATTTTAAGGAAGTCGCTCTTGAATTAGGGCGACTTTTTTATGTAACTCGGTATTTTTGTTAGACTAGACCGACATCGCCGTTTTAGTTAAAAGGATGACATGAGCAGCATATTTGATTTAAAAATCACCGTACAGCCAGAACATATTGATATTTTAGGGCATGTCAATAATGTGGTGTATGTGCAGTGGATGCAGGATGTAGCATCGGCACATATCAAAACATTAGGCTTAGGTGTGCAGGAATACTTAAAACTAAAACATGCGATGGTGGCGGTGGAACATCATGTGCAATATCGTAAAGCGGCACTCGAAGGTGAGGAGCTGATTTTGCGTACATGGTTAAGTGATTTGAATGCGTTGTATTCATTCCGCCAATATGCGTTTTATCGCCCTCAGGATAAAAGTCTGCTGTTTATGGGCAATACACAATGGGCTTGTGTGGAAATTGCTACAGGTCGTCCAAAACGCATGTCACCGACATTTACGCAAGCCTATCAACCCCTTGCTGCTGATGTGAATCCGTTGGATTTTAGTGAGTATGATTCATTAAGATGAGTTGAAGCACCAAGTGTAGCGTCATTGAAAGTTGCTGCATGTTATTGCTGTCGATGTTGTTAAAGAGGGTATTCACCTGTTTCAAATAGCATGAAGTATTCTTCAATTCTCACTTTAATTACGACACACATCTCTGCATAAAAAGCCTAAAACTCTCGAATAAAAAGAAAAACGCGTGAGGCTGCAAAAGGAAGTCATTATTATGGATACATTGAAAAATCCATCTGCTATAATCCTTCGCAATTTCTATTCGGCTTTTGCTCTGCATGAATTTTAATGTGCAGAGCGTGTTATTTTTCAAGGTAACCCATGGCGCAAGCTAAAAAAACTGTTGATATTAAAAACATCCGTAACTTTTCGATCATTGCCCATATTGACCATGGTAAATCGACTCTAGCAGATCGTTTCATTCAAACCTGTGGTGGTTTACAAGATCGTGAGATGCAAGCTCAGGTGTTGGATTCTATGGAGCTTGAGCGTGAGCGTGGGATTACCATTAAAGCCACCTCAGTGACTTTATACTACAACCATCCAAATGGTCAGGAATACCAGTTAAACTTCATTGACACCCCAGGACACGTTGACTTTTCCTATGAAGTATCACGTTCTTTGGCAGCTTGTGAAGGTGCGCTATTGGTAGTCGATGCGGCACAAGGGGTAGAAGCGCAATCAGTTGCAAACTGCTATACCGCAATTGAGCAAGGCTTAGAAGTTTTACCTGTACTGAATAAAATTGATTTACCGCAGGCAGAACCTGAGCGCGTGATTCATGAAATTGAAGAAATTATTGGTATCGAAGCGCAAGATGCACCCACCTGTTCGGCTAAAACAGGTTTAGGCATCGACAATGTATTAGAAACCTTGGTGAATGTCATTCCTGCACCACAAGGTGATCGTGATGCGCCATTGCAAGCCTTAATTATTGACTCATGGTTTGATAACTATTTGGGCGTTGTGTCGCTGGTACGTATCAAGCAAGGTCGCGTGCGTAAAGGCGATAAAATGTTGATGAAATCGACAGGTCAAACGCACATTATTACCTCAGTTGGTATTTTTAATCCAAAACATACCGAAACAGGTATTTTGGAAGCAGGTGAAGTTGGCTTTGTTATTGCGGGTATTAAAGATATTTTTGGTGCGCCAGTGGGTGATACCATCACACTCGCAACTACACCAGAAGTAGAAACCTTACCAGGCTTTAAAAAAGTTAAGCCGCAGGTTTATGCAGGTTTATTCCCAATTGATGCCAGCGACTTTGAACCGTTCCGTGAAGCCTTGCACAAACTACAAATTAACGACTCAGCTTTGTTCTTTGAACCTGAAAGTTCAGATGCTTTAGGCTTTGGTTTCCGTTGTGGTTTCTTGGGCATGTTGCACATGGAAATCGTACAAGAGCGTTTAGAGCGTGAGTACGATTTAGACCTAATTTCATCAGCTCCAACGGTTATTTATGAAGCTGTGATGAAAAATGGCGAAACGGTTTATATCGACAGTCCATCTAAAATGCCTGATGGTTCAACTGTAGAAGATTTGCGTGAACCGATTGCGGAATGTCATATTTTAGTGCCGCAAGAATACTTGGGTAACGTCATGACCCTATGTATTGAGCGTCGTGGTGTGCAAAAAGACATGAAATTCTTGGGTAACCAAGTGTCTATTACTTTTGAAATTCCAATGGCAGAAGTCGTGATGGATTTCTTTGATAAATTGAAGTCATGTTCACGTGGTTTTGCATCGTTAGATTATAACTTTGTGCGTTTTGAAAGTTCATCTTTGGTTAAAGTAGATGTACTGATTAACGGTGAAAAAGTTGATGCCTTAGCGATGATTTGTCACCGTCAGGATGCACGTCACCGTGGTATTGCCTTGGTTGAAAAAATGAAAGACTTGATTCCGCGTCAAATGTTTGATGTGGCTATTCAGGCTGCCATTGGTGCACAAATTATTGCGCGCTCAACCGTGAAAGCGATGCGTAAAAACGTACTTGCGAAGTGTTATGGCGGTGACGTTTCTCGTAAGAAGAAACTACTTGCCAAGCAAAAAGAAGGTAAGAAACGTATGAAGCAAGTGGGAAGTGTTGAAATCCCGCAAGAAGCTTTCTTAGCTGTACTTAAAGTCGAACGCTAAAATTATAAGGATAATAAACCCATGGATTTTGATTTTAATTTGATTCTCGTTCCTGCCACATTATTTTTTATTGCGGTGTGGCTGCTCGATAAATTTGTATTTAAGCAAAGAGCAACGAAAGGGCGAGGCAATGAAAACTTCATTATCACATGGGCTTATGATTTTTGGCCTGTTTTGGCAGTGGTGATGGTACTGCGTTCATTCCTGTATGAACCATTTAATATTCCGTCAGATTCTATGGTGCCAACCTTAGAAACGGGCGATTTTATTTTGGTGAACAAGTTTGAATATGGCGTGCGTTTGCCAATTATTAACAGCAAAATTATAGATGTGGGTTCGCCTGAGCGTGGCGAAGTTGCGGTGTTCCGTTATCCACCACAACCAAGCATTAGTTATATTAAGCGTATTGTCGGTTTACCAGGCGATCATATTGTTTATGATCATGGTCAGCTGAGCATTAATGGCGAGAAAGTAACGAAAACCCCAATCCAGTTTAGCCGTGAAAAAGACAGTCTAGATACACCTACTTCAATTTACCATCAGGAAACTTTAGGGGCGCATACATTTACCATGCGCGAGCTTGAAGGTGTAAACGTGGCGCGTCAGGCACCATTCCTGAACTATGTAGACAATGGTAAATATTCAGCAGAAAATGGTTTATATTGGGAAGTCAAAGTACCTGAAGGTCATTACTTCGCGATGGGGGATAACCGCGATCAAAGTGCTGACAGTCGTTTTTGGGGTTTTGTACCAGAGGAAAACCTAACAGGTCGTGCATTCTATGTGTGGATGCATAAAGAGCCTGGGTTTAATTTGCCGTCATTTAGTCGTAACGGCAAAATTGATTAATACAGCAGATTAGGAAAATAAAAAATGCGTCATCAACAAGGGGCATCCTATATTGCAATTTTAATTGCAATTATTGGTTTTGCATTTATGGCAAAAGTGGCAATTGCGGTTTGGGGACCATATTTCGATGATCGAATGTTGGACAATCAAATTGAAGAGCAATTGTTGAATGGGCCAAAAAACCTATCACCACAAAAGTTTATTGGTGAAATGGACAAGCGTTTAAGCATGAACAACATTCGCGATATTAAATTTGCAGATGTAGCTCAAGTGACCAACGTAGATGGTTTAGAAGTGAAAAAAGAATATGAAATAAGAAAACCTTTCTTATTGAATATTGATATTGTAATGAAGTTCGAGAAAAGTTTTGATCAAAGCTCAGTCCAAGCTAAATGAGACCCGTCTAGCCAGCCGAATCGGTTATCAGTTTAAGCAACCTGAATTGCTTAAACTGGCTTTGACTCACCGCTCGGTGAGTCATAAACACAATTACGAACGTCTGGAATTTCTAGGCGATTCGTTATTGGGAATGATTGTTGCCAATTATTTATATGTGGCTTATCCACATGAAAATGAAGGGCGTTTAACGCGCATGCGGGCAACACTGGTACGTCAGGAAGCCTTAGGCAAAATTGCCAATGATTTAAAGCTCAGCCAAAATTTAATTCTCAGTACGGGAGAATTGAAATCTGGCGGTCATCATCGTGAGTCTATACTGGCAGATACCGTAGAAGCGATTATTGGCGCTATTTATGTCGATAGCGGTGATTTGAATTTGCTGCAAACGATTGTGCTAAAATGGTACAGCCCTTATTTAGATCATATTGAGCCAACTGATCAACTCAAAGACCCTAAATCACGCTTACAAGAGTATTTACAAGCACGTAAAAAACCTCTCCCGATTTACGAGGTTGTAGATATTCAGGGCGATGCACCGAATCAGCATTTCATTGTGGAATGCCGAGTCGATAGCTTACCTGTAATGAAGGGTGAAGGTTCAAGCCGTCGCTTTGCCGAGCAGGCAGTTGCGGCAGATATTTTAAAATTCTTGGAGCAAAAGTCTGAATGACCATCCATTCCGATCACGTAGATGCTGATCACGAGTCGAATAACGACGCCAATGACCTAATTAACCAATTCTTTAGCGGTCAGGGAACTGAAATTCCATCTGATTTCCGCAGTGGTTTTGTTGCGATTGTTGGTCGCCCGAATGTGGGTAAATCGACCCTCATGAACCACTTATTGGGTCAAAAACTATCCATTACTTCACGTAAACCGCAAACCACACGTCACAAAATTGTGGGAATTGATTCACGTGAAAAATCTCAGGCTGTGTTTGTAGACACACCAGGGATGCATAAAAAAGAAGTCCGTGCCATCAACAAAATGATGAACCGTGCTGCATCATCTGCTTTGCGTGATGTGAACTTGGTTTTGTTTGTGGTGGATGCACAAAAATGGACGCAAAATGATGAGTTAGTCCTAGAAAAGCTGAAAAATGCAGAAATGCCAGTGATTCTGGTGATTAACAAACTCGACACTTTTGAGAATAAAAATCAGGCTTTGCCGATTATTCAAGAACGTGCCAAGTTAATGAACTTTGCCGAAATTGTACCTGTATCGGCATTGCGCGGCGCGAACCTAGATCATTTGCGTGACACGATTGAACGCTATTTGCCATTCCAGCCACCGTTGTATTCGCTAGATCAAATCACAGACCGTTCAGAACGTTTCTTGGCATCTGAAATTATCCGTGAAAAGATCATGCGCCAATTGGGCGAAGAACTGCCTTACGATTTAACCGTGCAAATCGAATCATTTAAAACTGAAGATGCGGTTTTAAATGAAAAAACGGGTCGTATGAAAGCACCATGTACCTATATTGATGCCACTATTTTTGTAGATCGCTCTGGTCAAAAAGCCATTGTGATTGGTGAAAAAGGCGCGAAGCTGAAAAAAATTGGTATGGATGCACGGGTCGACATGGAAAAAATGTTCGAGCAAAAAATCATGCTGACGCTTTGGGTGAAAGTCAAAGGTGGTTGGTCTGATGATGAACGTGCATTAAAAAGCTTAGGATATAGCGATATCTAAGTTTGACGAAAAGGGAACTGTGATGATGAAAGTGTTGGCCATTGTGGCATGTATGTTTGTCTTGCAAGGTTGTATTCACAAAGTTGTGACAGTTCCCGTAAAAGTTGCCTACAAAACTACAAAGGGTGTGGTGAAAGGCACTGCTGCTGTAGTTGGTGCTGTCATTCCAGATGGTGATGACGAAGAAAAATCCAAACAAGAATCCTCTAAAGAACAGGATTAATTGACGCTATCATGCGTAATGAAATCTTGCATGGTTATTTAATCCATCATCGAAAATACCGCGAACGTAGCCATATTGTGCACTTGTTTACCCGCGAACATGGGCGGGTTGATGGTATTTTAAGACAAATGCCACCGCCACAATATCAACCGATTCGCATACAAGCTTCGGGAAAATCAGACCTTAAAAATTTCACCAAGCTGGAAATTGTTAATCAACCGGTTTTCTTCTTTGGTGATGCATTTTTTTCAGGCTTTTATTTAAATGAAATCGTGCTGCGCTTATGTTCTGCCGAAGTGGAAATGCCAGAAACTTTTGTGCAATATCACCAGACTTTGGCGCATTTACAACACTTATCTAGTCAAGAAAATCCCAATCTATTCTTAAGACAAATTTTGCGTCAGTTTGAACATACTTTATTGGAAGAATTAGGCTATGGGATTGATTTTTCAGTCGATGCGAACCAAGAGCCGATTCAGCCCAATCTACATTATCATTTTCAACTGAATGATGGTTTTATCCCCACCGCGCAAGTATCACGAGCAAATTTGCTTGGCGCACAGATCCTGAGTATGTGCGACTATGAAAAAGGTAGGGATTTTAACCCAGAGCAGTTACAATTACTGTCTCGGCTGTATCGACAAATGATTAGTTCACTGTTGGGTGATCGACCTTTAAAAAGTCGCCAATTGTGGATTCAGAATTCTCAAACCCAAGCGTAATGTAGGAACCTATTATGGCTTTACTCGGTGTCAATATTGACCATGTGGCAACTTTAAGACAAGCGCGTGGCACGAACTATCCAGACCCTGTGAAGGCCGCATTAGTTTGTGAACAGGCGGGTGCAGAGGGGATTACTTTGCATTTGCGTGAAGACCGTCGTCATATTCAGGATGATGATGTGCGTCGTATGCGTCCGTTGCTAAAAACTCGTATGAATTTGGAAATGGCAGTTACTGAAGAAATGATCGAGTTTGCCAAAGAAATTCGTCCACAGCATGTATGTTTGGTACCTGAGCGCCGTGAAGAAGTAACCACTGAAGGTGGTTTGGATGTAGTAGGCAATTTTGCAGCAGTTAAGGCCGCTACTCAGGAATTAACAGCAATTGGCTGTGATGTGTCACTGTTTATTGATGCAGATCTTGCACAAATTGATGCGGCCGTTGCATGTGGTGCACCGACCATTGAAATTCATACAGGCGCGTATGCCAATGCAGGAAATGAAGCTGCACAGCAAGCCGAATTGACCCGTATTGTTCAGGGCGTAGAATATGCAGCTAGCCGTGGCTTAGTGATTAATGCAGGGCATGGCTTGAACTTGGACAATGTAGGTGCAATTGCCGCTATTCAACACATCCATGAGTTAAATATTGGTCATGCTTTAATTGGTGATGCTGTATTTGTCGGCTTGGAACAGGCTGTTAAACGCATGAAAGCTGCGATTGATGCAGCGCGTTAATCTGCATATTTAAAATTGAAAGATAAAATTTGAAACGTTATGTCCAGCATAAATTATGATGAATTGATGCAGCCTGTGATAGCATTTTTAGGCTGCGAAACACCCAAAGAATGGTTGAACGAAGCATTAAATAATTTAGATATTTTGATGCAAGATCATGCTAACTGTGAGAAAAAAGCAGCAGGCACAGCCATGAATCTGATGTTTCGTTACAGCTTTTTTACCGATTTGCAGGTCAAACTGGCACAGTTGGTACGCGAAGAAATGCTGCATTATGAGCAGGTGCTAGAGTTCATGGCAAAGCGTGGGCAAATGTGGCAGGGTTTAAGTGCAGGGCGTTATGCAGGCGGTTTACGTAAAGAAATCCGTACCTATGAACCTGAAGCACTAATTGATGTTTTGGTGATAGGTGCCTTTGTAGAAGCACGTTCATGCGAGCGGTTTTATGCGCTTGCGCCATTGGTAGATGAAGAATTAGGTAAGTATTACCGTTATTTACTGAAATCAGAATCACGGCATTATGAAGATTATTTGGCACTGGCTTTGGATGTAGCAAAAACAGCAAAACTGAAAAACCCTGAAGAAGATATTCAGGGGCGAATTCAGCATATACGTGAAGTGGAAAAGAATCTTATTTTAAGTCCAGATGATCTGTTCCGTTTTCATAGTGGTGTGCCTGTGCAAGCCGCTTAAAACTTGTAGATGATCTAAGATAGAAAACGGAACTTCGGTTCCGTTTTTTTATCAATCAAGTTATTGCTTAGGTATTTTGATTGTGGATTGTTGCCTAAGTCACTTAGAAATGATCAAGGCTAAGATTAGGAATTACATTAAGCTGAATTGCCCAAAACAGTTACATTCATCTTTTTGAACGATTAAGGCATGAATCTCTGCTTGGTTATTTACAGACCACATCATCCATAAATTTTAGGCAATAAAAAACCCAAGTCGTTATGCTTGGGCTTTTTAGAATTTGGCTCTCCCACCTGGGCTCGAACCAGGGACCTGCGGATTAACAGTCCGTCGCTCTACCGACTGAGCTATGGGAGAATCTGAATGCGATTATAAGCAGATTTAAGCAAGGGTCAAGCATAAATTGTCATGTTTCTTTCATTTTGACTTTATATGCTTTTTATTTGAACAAAAAACAAAATTTTATTAAAAAATCACCCACAAGACTTGCGTTACACAAAATCGGTTGTTAGTCTGAGTGACAGAACAAAGCGTTTAAGTAGCATCTTAAACAGTGTGGATTTAACCCAACTTGCCAGCACTAAAATGGCTAAATCGGAGTAAGCGAATGAATACGCTCAGCATTTCTGACATTTTTTCTCAATTTTCTTATTATCAAGAACATTATCTTTCTATCTTGTCTACGCCTGAACAATACTACACTGCTGTAGAAGGCGCGTTTATTCATGTCTGGCCTTTGGCACCTCAAGATTTGTATTTGGGCGATTTATTGCAGTTGTGGTTTAGTGAAAAATGGCTCATTCAATCGACCTGCCAATTGCTTTCAGACCATCCAGACAACGGCACAAAAAAACCATTGCAGCGTGATCATGATTTATATTTGTACCAACTGGCGGGCAGCGCGCTTTCGGGGAGTAACCGTTCACGCGTGTGGTCTGTGTCTGAACAAAAACAATTGCGTGTAGAATTAGACTCTGCTTTTCGCTATTTATGTGAATATAAAGCGACAACTCAACCTGTAGTGTCTAAATCAGAGTTGATCGCAGCATTGAAAAACAGTATCTAATCTAAATAGTATTTAATCTAAGATGATTTATCATTTCAGCCAAATAGATTTGTATTGAATTGAGCGAAATGACTTGCACTAAAATAGTGTTCTAAACTGCGATAAAGATTTGCGAACAGCTTGAAAAGGATATTCAGCCGTGTGGATTAAAATATGCATTGCCATGCTCGCATTTGCTGCAAATTCCTTGCTGTGTCGTTTGGCATTGGCTGAACAGCAAATTGACCCTATTAGTTTTAGTTTGCTCAGGGTTGGCAGTGGAGCAGTGTGCTTAGGACTGTTCTATGCTGTTTTGCAGGTTCAACAACCAATTCAATTCCAATGGAAATCTGCACTCAGCCTTGCTGTATATCTGCTCGGTTTTTCGTTAGCATATTTGCATATAGACGCAGGCATAGGCGCATTGATTCTATTTGGCGCAGTGCAAATCACCATGATCAGTTATGCGATTTTGCATGGTGAGCGCATGACTTTGCCGCGCTGGGTCGGGTTAGGTTGTGCTATATTGGGGATGGGTTTGTTGCTATTGCCTGAAGCCAGTACGCCAACGTTCAAATATGCATTGATGATGTTACTGGCAGGTATTGCATGGGGTTTTTACAGTATTGCTGCAAAGACGATGCAGCATGCTTTAACCAATACTCTATCTAATTTCATTCTGGCGACTCCGCTTGTTGCTGTATTTTTTCTTTGGTATTTACCCGAAAGTTTTATCACTTGGCAGGGGGTGGTTTTGGCGGTCTTGTCGGGTGCATTGGCTTCGGCTGGAGCGTATGTGTTGTGGTACAGCATTGTGAAAAAAATTGATCACATTACCGCAAGTACTGTGCAACTTTCTGTGCCGTGTTTGGCGATTTTAGGCGGTGTAATTTTTCTAGGCGAACAACTCACCCTGTTGAAGGTCGTGGCAACCTTGATTGTGTTATGTGGTATTTTGATGGTGATTTTAACTAAACCACGTGTATAAAACCGTTTAGATTGCAGCGGGTTTGGTCTTTTATTGAATTTCTTATATCTATCAAGAAATGATCTTGAGGCTTTTTAAAAGCGTTATTTGTGATCTCTCTCCTCAGAAATGAGGAAAAATGATGAGTGAAAAAACGTAATTAAAACAAAAACCCACGATTCAATCGTGGGTTTTGTTCATCTAAACAAGTTTAGATTATTTTGCAGCTTTTTCAGCTTCAATTGAAGCAATCGCTTCATCTACACCTTCAATTGATTCTGCAGCTTTTTTGATACGTGCCAACGCATCTACAAGTACTTCGTCTGCGGTTGCATAAGAAATGCGCATGAAACCGCCTAAACCGAACGCATCACCAGGAACAACGGCAACACCAGTTTCTTCCAATAACCAAGCAGAGAATTCTGTGCAAGATTTTAAGCCTTTCGCACGAATCAATGGTTTGATGTTTGCATACGCATAGAATGCGCCATCTGCAGGTAAGCAAGAAATACCTTTGATGTCATTCAAACCATTTACAACTAAGTCGTGACGGCGTTTGAATGCTTCAACCATTGGCTCAAGTACGTCTTGTGGGCCGTTCAACGCAGCTTCTGCAGCAACTTGCGAAATAGAAGTTGGGTTAGAAGTCGATTGAGATTGAATTTTCTTCATCGCACCAATTAGTTTAGCAGGGCCCGCTGCATAGCCAATACGCCAGCCAGTCATTGCATAAGCTTTAGACACACCGTTTAACACGATTGTGCGGTCATAAAGGTCTGGTGCAACTGTCGCGATGTTATAGAACTCATCATCCCAACGGATTGGTTCGTACATATCGTCAGATGCAATGAATACTTCAGGGTATTTGCGTAGTACAGCAGCCAAAGCTTCTAATTCAGCTTTAGTGTAGATCATACCTGTAGGGTTAGATGGGCTGTTTAACACCACTAAACGTGTTTTGTCAGTGATCGCAGCTTCTAATTGTTCAGGCGTGATTTTGAAACGTTGTTCTTCACCACATTCCACAATGACTGGCACGCCTTCAGCAATAATCACCATATCTGGATAGCTTACCCAGAACGGTGCAGGGATAATCACTTCATCACCCTTGTTTAACAAAGCCAACGCCAAGTTAAAGAATGATTGCTTACCACCACAAGACACCAAAATTTGGTTCGCTTGGTAGTCAAGATTATTGTCACGTTTTAATTTTGCGATAATGGCTTTTTTAAGACCAGGCGTACCGTCAACAGCAGTATATTTTGTAAAACCGTTATTAATTGCTGCAATAGCTGCATCTTTGATGTGTTGTGGTGTATCGAAATCCGGTTCACCTGCACCCAAACCAATAACGTTATGACCCGCAGCTTTAAGTTCAGCGGCTTTATTGGTTACTGCAAGTGTTGGGGACGGTTTGATGGCATTGACACGATCAGAGAGACGTACGTCCACGGCATATTCCTTCTTATAGGGATAAAAAAATAAAAAGCATATTATCTTAGCCTAAATTCGATGTCTGCGTCGTTTAAAATTGCATCAAATTAATAAAAAATCACCAAATTAGACCAATTTCCTATGAAATCGTGATTAAAACTGCTGTGAGGTGGAAGTTTCTCGCATCGGGCGGCAAAAAACTTTAAAATAGTCCAAATTTTATAAGAGTGATGGTCATGAGTAAGCAGCAGCCTACTTCAAAAAAACCATTGGTGAATCTCCCATTCCCAATGCCAAATACAGCGCAGGATAATGATCAGGCGGTACATAATTCAGTGCGTCCTAAACCTGAGCAATATGCCGATAAGACTTGGCCACCGCCACGTGGTACTCGTCGTTCGATGGGTAAGCGCTAAAAAAATGCCACAATTACGTGGCATTTTTTATTGATGGGGATTTAAAAGTATTGAAATTAACGAACATGCTTACGCGCTTTGTTGGCAGGTTTTGGCGGCGAGATTTCACGTACGCCATGCCATACATCGCTAAAATCTTGCTCGTTGATATTATACAATTCCAATAAAGCCAAAATCGCTGCACCAAATAGCATTGGGCCTTCTGAATTATTTTGGAACTCGAATACCTTACCATTTAAGTTGTGCAAAATATCCTGAATTTCAAAGACCCGATCACGCCCATTGCTGTCAGTTGGGTACATTTGTGTATTCAATATGATTTTAGCCAAGGCTTTTTCATTATCGCTCAATGCCAAGACTTCAATTAATTCATCGGAGGCAGGGGTAAAAATCACAGAATCACGGTAAATGGTGTGTAGTAATTTTTGCGTTAGTTTAGGCAATGCTTTTTCGACAAAAGGACGAAACGACGCAGGAAAAATCACATTATGGGCAATGCCTTTAAACATAGGGGCAATTTCTTCAACCGTATAACCTGCAATACCACAACCAATTGAAGTTAAAAAATACTTCATTTTAGGATGGTTTTTGGCATAGATTTTAAAGTCATCCACATAGTGCTGAATTTGCGATAGTGGCATTTGTTGTAAATGTTCATTCATGGTTGGAATGGCAAAACTTTGTCCTGCCCAACCGCGCCCGACGCCTTCAACGGCACCAAAAAATTCTTTGGCTGTTCGTGCTGCACCACCTGCATGTTGTCCTGCCATGTTACTGCCAAATACGAAAACAGTATCTTCAGGGAGGCTTTTGATAATTGATTCGTCGTGATATTGGTAAGTCATGAATGTGTGCTTTTATGGTTGTCGTCCTGAAATTTCATGTTGCCTTTGAATAGCCAGTGGGTCAAGTCTTAAAGCAGTTTCCCCGTGCTCAATTTAGTCGTAGCACATCTTCGTTCTAACAGCGTCCAATACAGAATTAAAACCGAGCAATGGCTTTGTAGCTACGCAACATCGCCACAACATATTCGGATGTCCTGAGTGTAGGCAAATCTGCTAAAATATTAGGTCGCATCAAACCTGAGAGCTGCATTTGTGAGTGATAAGCAACCTTTCGATTTAGTCACCAACTATCAACCTGCGGGTGACCAACCACAAGCCATTGAAAAATTGGTTCAAGGGATAGAACAGGGCTATCATGATCAGCTATTACTTGGGGTTACAGGCTCAGGTAAGACTTATACCATGGCCAATGTGATTGCCAGAACACAGCGTCCGACCATTGTCATGGCACATAACAAAACGCTGGCAGCGCAGTTGTATGGTGAGTTTAAAGCGTTCTTTCCGAACAACGCAGTCGAATATTTTGTCAGTTATTATGACTATTATCAGCCTGAAGCCTATGTACCATCTTCCGATACTTTTATTGAAAAAGATGCGGCTATTAATGATCATATTGACCAAATGCGACTCTCGGCCACACGTGCTTTGCTAGAGCGTCGTGATGCCATTATTGTCGCATCGGTATCTGCAATTTACGGTTTGGGTGACCCCAATGCTTATATGAGCATGTTGCTGCATGTGGTGCAAGGTGATCGGGTGAATCGTGATGATTTGATCCGTCGTTTGGTGGAAATGCAATATAGCCGTAATGAGCTAGAGTTTTTGCGCGGTACTTACCGTATTCGTGGTGAAATTTTAGATATTTTCCCTGCTGAATCTGATCAGCATGCTATTCGCATAGAATTATTTGATGATGAAGTCGATTCGATTCGTTGGTTTGATCCATTAACAGGCAAATTGGTGCGTAAAGTGCCGCGCGTGACTATTTATCCTAAAAGTCACTATGTTACGCCTAAGGATAATTTGGAACGTGCGATTGGTACCATTAAAGAAGAACTAAAAGAGCGTTTGGTGTTTTTTCGCGAACATGACAAATTGCTAGAAGCGCAGCGCATAGAACAACGTACCCGCTATGATTTAGAAATGATGCAGCAATTGGGCTATACCAACGGCATCGAAAACTATTCACGACATTTGTCTGGACGACCTGCAGGCGAAGCACCGCCCACTTTGTTTGATTATGTACCTGATGATGCCTTGCTGATTATTGATGAATCGCACGTGACCGTTCCGCAAATTGGCGCGATGTATAAAGGTGACCGATCACGTAAAGAAAACTTGGTGAATTATGGTTTCCGTTTACCTAGTGCGTTAGACAACCGTCCAATGAAATTTGAAGAATGGGAGCGCATCGTCCCATCCACAATTTATGTGAGCGCTACACCTGCACAATATGAGTTGGAAAAATCGCAACAAATTGTAGAGCAAGTGGTGCGTCCAACAGGATTGATTGACCCAGAAATTGAAATTCGTCCTGTGTTAACGCAGGTGGATGATGTGCTGTCTGAAATCAATTTGCGTAAAGAATTGAATGAGCGGGTGTTGGTCACCACTTTAACCAAACGCATGGCTGAAGATTTGACCTCGTATTTAAAAGAATACGGCATTCAAGTGGCTTATTTACACTCTGATATTGATACCGTAGAACGCGTCAAAATTATTCACGAATTACGTACAGGCGTGCATGATGTCTTGGTTGGCATTAACCTGTTACGAGAAGGTTTAGACATGCCTGAAGTGTCTTTAGTGGCAATTTTAGATGCCGACAAAGAAGGCTTTTTACGTTCAGAACGTTCGTTGATTCAAACCATTGGACGTGCAGCACGTAACTTGAAAGGTAAAGCAATTTTATATGCAGATCGCATTACCGATTCAATGCAAAAGGCGATAGATGAAACAGAGCGTCGTCGTGCCAAACAAATTGAATTTAATGAATTGCACGGCATTACTCCACGTAGTGCAGTGCGTCAGGTGATTAAAGAAATCGACACAGGTGAAGTGCTGAACGATGAGCAAATTGATGAAAAAATCAATGCACAAAGCCGTGCTTTAAGTGACGATGAACAGCACATTTTGGCTGATCCTAAACTGTATGCCAAACATATTGCCAAACTTGAAAAAGAGATGTTGAAAGCATCTAAAGAACTGCAATTTGAACAAGCGGCTCGTTTACGTGATGAAATTTTGCGTTTAAAAGCGCAAATGTTGCAATCTGGCTAAATTGGGGCGAATTGCACTGTCAGTGTAAGTGCGAGTTTGCATACTAAACTTGCTATGTAAAATTTGAGTTGCAAAAATTACATATCCATACAGTAAATTGAAATGCTTGCGGTTATTTTTGAAGAAGATAAACAAAATTGACTGAACATTAGAGTTTAGAGGTTGGGACAATGGCTAAAAAACTTCCGTTTGCAGGTGCGCGACTTGCCAAAATTGCCCTTGGTGGTGTGGTGCTGATTGGTTTGGGTGCTGCGACTATGGCATATTCCAAAACCAATGAACCGATGAAAACGGTAGAAAAAGTCGAATTAGATAAATATTTAGGCGTTTGGTATGAGGTTGCAAGAAAGCCTTTATATTTCCAAAACAAATGCGGTTCAAATGTAACAGCAGCATATACATTGAATGAAAATGGCAATGTGCAGGTGGATAACCGTTGTATTGCAAAAGATGGCAAACAAATGCGTGCTTTGGGCGAAGCTTTTGTACAAAATGCGCCTTTTAACAGCAAACTCAAAGTTAGCTTTTTACCTGAAGTCATTCGTTGGTTGCCTGTAGGGCGTGGTGATTATTGGGTGTTAAAGCTAGATGATGACTATCAAACTGCCTTGGTGGGTGAACCACGCCGTAAATATTTATGGGTACTTTCACGTACGCCGCATCCTGATCAGGCTGTCGTGACTGAATATCTGAACTATGCCAAATCACTCGGTTATGACTTAAGTGATGTGATTTATACCAGACATACGCAAACTAAAAAGTCAGACTAAGTTGCAGCAGCTCCAGAGCTACTTATAGATATAAGCAGACAAACGTATGCAGACCAATTGACCACGCAAAAGCTGCGTGGTTTTTTATATCCTGTCATTTTAAATTTTGAACATTCGATCAATCTCTAAAACAACGTATATATGAGTATAATGCCGACTGATATAGGGGAGAGTCGGATGTATAAAGGCATTGCACTATCGGTTTTAGCATCGGTCACTTTTGGGGTGCTGTATTTTTATACCCAATTACTCAAACCTTTAGACAGCGAAGAAACTTTTGCGTGGCGTATGTTGGCAACTTTGCCATTCCTAACTTTGTTTATGTGGTGGTCGGGAGATTTAAAACATATTTCCGCGATTTTTCAGCGGCTCAAACAACAACCACAATTCATACTTTGGCTGATTTTTAGTTCTTTTTTATGCACTACGCAATTGTGGTTATTTTTGTGGGGGCCGATTAACGGGCGTGGTTTGCAGGTTTCTTTGGGTTATTTCTTATTGCCTTTGATCATGGTTTTGCTTGGCTGTGTGCTATATAAAGAAAAGTTATCGACTTGGCAGATGGCAGCAGTTGCCTTAGCCGTGCTAGGTGTCAGTCATGAAATCTGGCGCATTGGCACGGTGGCGTGGGAAACCTTATATGTGGCATTTGCCTATCCTTTATATTTCTTTTTACGTCGGGTCTTTCAAACCGATCACTTGGGCGGGTTTTGGTGGGATTTACTGCTAGTTATTCCTGTCGCGGTATATTTAGGCTTTTATTATAGTGACAGTGTAAATGTCATCGCAGCTTTTCCATATTTAATTTGGTCGGTACTTGGATTGGGCTTTTTAAGTGCATTGGGACTTGGCAGTTATATTTTGGCCAGCCGCCATTTGCCTTTTGTGATTTTTGGTTTACTGAGTTATTTAGAACCTGTGCTGTTGGCTTTTGTGTCTATGTTGTTAGGTGAACGAGTTGAAGCAGGGGAATGGTTGACTTATATCCCAATTTGGTTGGCAGTTGCATTATTGGTGGTTGAAGGGTGTTTGCATTTAAGAAAACAAAAAATGAATCAGCAAGATTTACAGCAGAAGATTCAACAGTCATCTGGACAATAAAAGCCGTCGCTGTGGTGAGATATTCAAATTTCCAAGAGGATAATCGAGTTTGGCATCATCCTCTTTTTCTTCTAAAAAATTGAACTTTTGTTGAAAAAACTAAAATCACAAAAATAATTACAACTATTTTATGAATTTATAGTGAATATATAGGAAAATAGTCGGGTCAGTACCAGCTTTTGATTCAATCTTGACGACAATTCCATTACAATTATCGGGTTTTGAAATTCATGCCTAGATATACAATTAATTAGAGGACGTATCTGTGAGCAAAGAGACTATCATCGCCCTACACGCAGAGCACCAAGGTCGCTGGAAAAACCGTGAAGAAATCGCGGAACGTATGATTGCTTTACTCGGTCAGTTGTACCGTGAAAAAAATATCATGGTTTCAGTTTTTGGTCGTTCTTTAGTTAACCGTTCTGTGATTCAAATTTTGAAAGCACACCGTCGTACTCGTATGATGGACGTAGAACTTTCAGTTGTTCACACTTTCCCATTGCTTGAAGCTTTGGCAAAAGTAGACAACATCGGTTCAGCAGAAATCGACTTAGGTAAACTTGCTGTTGAATATAAAGAAAAAGGCGGCGATGTAAATGCATTTGTTGCAGACGCTGTGAAATCTTTAGCGGGCAATCCAACAACTGTAGAAAGCAAAGATGTTGTACTTTACGGTTTTGGTCGTATTGGTCGTATCCTTGCGCGTTTAATCATTGGTCAATCTGGTCTTGGCCGTGGCTTAAACCTTAAAGCAATTGTGGTACGTAAATCATCTGATGGTGATTTAGAAAAACGTGCGTCTTTATTGCGTCGCGACTCTATTCATGGTCCATTTGCAGGCACTATTTCTGTAGATGAAGAAAATGAAGCAATTATCGCAAATGGTAACTTCATTAAAGTGATCTATGCATCTAACCCATCTGAAGTAGACTATACGGCTTATGGCATCAACAATGCATTAGTGATTGACAACACGGGTAAATGGCGTGATGCAGAAGGTCTTGCACAACACCTTCAATGCCCAGGCGCTGCACGCGTAATTTTAACTGCACCTGGTAAAGGTGACATGAAAAACGTGGTTTACGGTGTTAACCAAGCTGACATTCTTGATGAAGATACCATCATTTCTGCGGCAAGCTGTACAACAAACGCGATTACACCAACTTTAAAAGTGTTGCATGACAAGTACACCGTTGTGAATGGTCACGTTGAAACTGTTCACTCATTCACTAACGACCAAAACTTGATTGATAACTATCACAAGGCAGATCGTCGTGGTCGTGCAGCAACATTAAACATGGTTATTACCGAAACAGGTGCAGCAAAAGCAGTGGCGAAAGCATTGCCTGCATTACAAGGTAAATTAACAGGTAACTCTGTACGTGTTCCAACGCCAAACGTATCACTTGCAATCTTGAACTTAACGCTTGAGAAAGAAGTAGATCGCGAAGAAGTGAACGAATACATTCGTCAAATTTCAATTCACTCTAATCTTCAAGGTCAAATTGGTTATACCAACTCGACTGAAGTGGTTTCAAGTGACTTCATTGGTTCGCGTACTGCAGGTGTATTTGATGCGCAAGCAACCATTACTTCAGGCAACCGTTTAACTGCTTACGTTTGGTATGACAACGAAGTGGGTTATAGCTGCCAAGTATTGCGTATTGCTGAACAAATGGGCGGCGTAAGCTATCCTAAAGTTCCTGCTGAAACAAATGCATAATTTGTAGATACAGAATTTAAAATCAAAAAGAGCTTCAAATGAAGCTCTTTTTTTTGCATTTATTTCATTCTTAAATATAAGGATGAGTGTTGAAATTTCCACCTAATACGCTATCCTAAACTTACCAAAATAAAGTCTATGCTAAAAAGTAAGTAGATTTGATTTTGCTTTCAAGCTTTCAAAGCCTGAACAATAGAAATAATAGAAGGATACCGTTATGCAATATGCAACCAGTCACTTACTCGGGCAAGTCCTTGCTAAAGATTGTCCATCACGGATTCGTTTAGAACATTTAGCCAATAAATGGTCAATGTTGGTGTTGCATTGTTTAAGCGAAGGTTTGCACCGCTTTAGTGAGCTAAGACAGCGCATTGAAGGGGTGAGTGAAAAAATGCTGGCGCAAACCCTGAAAACTCTTGAGCAAGATGGGTTAATTTTACGTACAGTTTACCCAACGGTGCCGCCTAAAGTGGAATATCAACTCACTTTTGAAGGCTCAAAAATTGCAGCAAGAGTGAATCAACTGATTGAGTATTTAGAACAGCATTTGCCTGAAACTTCACAGCAATCTTCTCACTAATGGATTACTCATCTTTTAGGGAAGTCGCTGTAGATGTTCCTACTCCAAAGCACATTCTGGATGATTAAATAGTGCGTCGATGTGAAAAATCATAACGATCAATCAGCAAAATCCCGATGGCAAATACCAAAATACTGACAACACAACCCATCCAGCCCCGGTGTTGCCATGCGTAGACCGCCGTCAGTGAACCAAGTGCTGCACCTGAAAAATAAATAGTCATATATACCGCATTAATGCGGGAACGTGCGGTGGCATCAATTCGGTACACCAAGTTTTGATTCAATACGTGAAAAGCAGTTAGACCAAAATAACTCATCAATACGCCAACGGCATAAGCCACAATATTCTGCTGTGCAAAAAAGAGTGGAATGCAAGAAAACAACATCAAGCCAATACATAATATTGCGACAAAATTCTCACGACCTTTGCCGACCGTTTTACCCGACCAACTTGACGAGAAAATTCCAATCACACCCAATAAACCAAAAAGCCCAATTTGAAAATCACTAAAATAATAAGGCGGATTGGCTAAAACAAAAGTCATGGAAGTAAAAACCAAGGACAAAATGGCAAAGCCCAAAGCGCCCGCGCACGCTCTACGAATTAAATGTGGTTGGGTTATAGCCAACTGAATTAAAGAACGATAAATGCCTGCCACAGTCAAATTTTTATTGGCAGCTGTAGAGGGAAGTTTTGTCCACATTAAGCCTGCAAAAAGTAGGGTGATGATGCCGCTGCTGAAATAGACAGCTTCCCAAGACCAATAGGTCGATACAAAACCCGCGAAAGTGCGCGATAAAATAATCCCCATTACCAAGCCACTCATCAATTTGCCGACAATGGCAGCACTCGATTCAGGTGGACTGATGCTAGATGCAAATGGAATAAGCACTTGTGCAGAAATCGCACCAAAAGTGGCACATACGGTAAAGAAATACAGCATGGCTAAATTGCTGCTAAAAGACAGCAAAATTTGCGAAAACGCAGCAAAAACCATCAGACTGACAATCAATTTACGCTTATTTAGCAAGTCACCTAAAGGCACGAGTAACATTAAACCTAGTCCATAGCCTATTTGTGCCAAAACCACAGCAAAGCCTGCCTGACTGGTGCTAATTCCTAAACTTTTTTCAATTGAATAAATTAAAGGCTGATTAAAATATGCCGATCCCGCACACAAGCCACAGGCGGTTGCTATGAGTAAAATAAATTTAGGCGATAAAGCAGGCGTGGTTGTGGTGGCAACAGCATTAGACATGGCGGCAGAAAGCAAACAAGGGTTAAAGCACTATAAGAACTTAGATGAGGAAGGAGAAATAAGAAAAAACGATCATATCATTGCTAAAAGAAATGAGTGTTTTGAACAATCAAGGATAAAAAGCATCTACGCATACGATTGCATAAATATAATTCGAGAAATTCTCTAAAATATGGCAGAATATACGGCTTTTAAAGTTTTAGAGGATTGGCAAGATGCGCTTTGTTGATGAAGCAGTCATTACCGTAGAGGCTGGCGACGGTGGCAATGGCGTAGCCAGTTTTCGCCGAGAGAAATTTGTACCATTTGGTGGGCCAGATGGCGGTGATGGTGGTCGTGGCGGCAGTATTTTTATTCAAGCCGACGACAACGCAAGCACCCTTGTAGATTATCGTTATACCCGTAAATTTCGCGCTGAACGTGGTAAAAACGGGTCGGGCGCAAACTGTGCAGGTCGTGGCGGTGAATCTGTCGTTTTGACCGTTCCAGTGGGCACAACCATTGTAGATACAGACTCTGGTGATATTATTGCAGATTTAGTCGAAAGCGGTCAGAAAGTATTGGTCGCTCAAGGCGGTGATGGTGGTTTAGGGAATACTCACTTTAAATCATCTACCAACCGAACACCGCGTAAATTCACGCATGGTACCAAAGGTGAATTCCGTGAAATCCGTTTGGAGTTGAAAGTCCTTGCCGATGTAGGCTTGCTAGGCATGCCAAACGCGGGTAAATCGACCTTTATTCGTGCCGTGTCTGCGGCAAAACCAAAAGTTGCTGACTATCCATTTACCACCATGGTGCCAAATTTAGGCGTGGTGGATGCAGATCGTCATCGTTCTTTTGTCATGGCAGATATTCCAGGACTAATTGAAGGTGCAGCAGAAGGCGCAGGTTTGGGGATTCGCTTCCTGAAACACTTGGCGCGTACTCGTATTTTACTGCACATTGTGGATGTTCAACCTATTGATGGTTCTGATCCTGCGTACAATGCCAAAGCAATTCTGCAAGAGTTGGAAAAATTCTCTCCAACTTTGGCAAAGTTACCAATCGTGTTGGTGTTGAATAAACTTGATCAACTTCCTGAAGATTCACGTGAAGAATGGTGTAAACACATTCTTGAAGAATTGCAGTGGGATGGTCCTGTGTTCAAAACTTCAGGCTTAATGTCTGAAGGTACACAGCAAGTGGTGTATTACTTGATGGATCAAATTGAGCAACAACGTGAACGCGAAGTTGAAGATCCTGAGTACGCAGCAGAAATGAAAGCATTCCGTGATCAGCTGGAAGCTGAAACACGTGAACAAACCATTGCCGCGAAAGAAGCGTATCGTGAGATGCGCCGTCAGCAACGTCTTGCAGGTATGCTGGGCGATGATGACGAAGACGATGATGGTGAAGATGGCGAAGTAGAAGTGTACTACGTACGCTAAGCGCTACAAAAAGTGACTGAGGACAAGATGATAGAAGTGGTAGATGGGCAACGTCAGCTCAAGGGTTGTAAACGAATCGTTGTTAAAATCGGATCATCTTTACTCACAGCCAATGGGCAAGGTTTAGATTTGGATGCAATCTCGCATTGGGCGGGACAAATTGCAGATCTACACAATGCTGGACACGAAATTATTTTAGTGTCATCGGGAGCTGTGGCTGAAGGTATGGTGCGAATGAAACTTGAGCATCGACCCACCGATCTACCCAGTCTTCAGGCATGCGCTGCCATTGGTCAAATGGGCTTGATTCAAACTTGGTCAAGTGTGCTGGAAAAACACCAGATTCAAACTGCACAAGTCCTATTAACCCATGATGATTTGGCAGATCGTCGTCGTTATTTAAACTCGTGCGATGCATTGCAAAACCTGATTGAATGGCGCGTGATACCAGTCATTAATGAAAATGACACAGTGTCTACTGACGAAATTCGCTTTGGTGATAACGACACTTTGGCTGCGATGGTGGCAGGGCAGGTACATGCAGATTTGTTGATTATTTTGACCGATCAGCAAGGCATGTTTGACTCCGACCCACGTTCTAATCCAAACGCAAAACTGTTCCATACTGTACGCGCTTTAGATGAAAGTCTGTTTGATATGGCGGGTGGTGGCGGCAAGTTCGGGCGCGGCGGCATGCTGACCAAAGTCCGTGCAGCGCGTTTAGCGGCTAAATCGGGTTGTCCAACTTTAATTGCCAGTGGTGAAAGTGACAACGTGCTTGCGCGTTTAATGGCGGGCGAAATGTTGGGTACGCTGTTCATTACCGACAATGACCGTATTACGGCGCATCAACAGTGGTTGGCGGCACACTTACAAACAGCAGGACGTTTGGTGATTGATGATGGCGCAGTCAAAGCCATTAAAGAAAACCACCGCAGTTTATTGCCTGTGGGTGTAAAAGCGGTAGAAGGGCATTTTGAACGTGGCGATGTGGTGGAGTGTGTAGATACACAGGGTCATCGTGTCGCTGTGGGACGTGTTAATTTTAGTTCGCGTTCAGCTGACTTGGTCAAAGGCTTGGCTTCTGACAAAGTGCATCAGGTGTTAGGCGAGGCACGTTCGTTGGAGATGATTCACCGCAATCACATGGCGATTTATTGATGATGCTGTAAGTTATCATTCAATTGAAGTTATCAAAAAAAACCGCTTGGAATATCCAAGCGGTTTTTTATTACTTAAGCAATTCATGTCATGCTTCAAGTTTATTTAAACTGAATCGTTCCATTTGCATTGACTGTAATTTTAGATTCACCTGCTGCCATATCTTGATCAGCTACAGCCGTTTCTGCGACTGCAAATTTTGCCATGCTTGCGCGCATAACAGGCTGCGGGAAATAAGAATTGGTGTTTAGGTTCAAGTTTACCAAGTTATAGCCCGATTTATTCCAAGCCTGACTTAACATTTGCGCACGTTGTTGAAAGTTTTTAGATGCTTCGACCATCAACTCATTTTCAACTTTTTTACGTTGTGCATCAGACACGCTAAAATTAATAGATTGGGTCTGAAAGTTTTGTTGTAGCTCGCTCACCAATTGGCTTGCGGCTTTAAAATCGGTACTTTGTACCCGTACCTCTGCACGACCGCGCCATTCTTTTAACTTACGACTGTCATTGTCGTAAATTGGATAGGTGGTTTGTGAGCCCGTTTCAACTTTCACTTGTGGATACTTACGTGCAGTTGCAATGGCTTGGTTCATTAACTGGTTAATTTGTGATGCAAGTTCAGCAGGCTGTTTGTGACTTTTTTCAATATATAACACAGCGTGCATTTGATCATTTGAAACTTCGCGTGTAGCTTCGGCTTGAACATTGACGATATTGTAATTTAAAGATTCATTTTGTTGGGCAAAAGCAGTGCTTGCAGCACCAACAGCCAACAGGGTAGCAGCGAGAGAAAGTAAGCGCATATTTTGACCTATTATTCAGGGGATCAGGATTTATGAAAAGCGTTTGAATTGATTTAAATAGTAACTTTGCTTTGTGAGGATTTTTAGTTGAATTTGTGGTGGCTTTGTAAAATATGCGTTAAAAATTGCAGCAAAAAAGCATTTATAAAATTCAATAAAAATAATGATCTATACTATTTTGAAAATAAATGCTGCATGACTTGAGAGATTGTGCAAAAAAACGTATAAAGGAAGTGGAAAGAGTTAAATTTTCTTTCCTTTGTCACAATGTAAGATGATAATTCAATCGAATCAT
The DNA here is from genome assembly GCF_013418015.1 of Acinetobacter sp. YH12211. NCBI lineage: Bacteria > Pseudomonadati > Pseudomonadota > Gammaproteobacteria > Moraxellales > Moraxellaceae > Acinetobacter > Acinetobacter sp. YH12211. The sequence continues at coordinate 11,026 of NZ_VPCW01000004.1, read as the reverse complement.
CTGCAAGATATGTTTTTTCGATGAAATTAGGCAATATTTGGGTTAAACCTGTTTATTTTCTAGAAAAATTAGGTATTATCCCGCTTCCTAGTCTTGAAGAACAAAACTCTATCTCGCTAGATCAAAAAAGCACCGAGTCAAAGGACCGCAAGTCACCAGACTTATTTCTTTCAACCCATATCAGAGATGGTAATTCGATATGAGCGTTACTTCTGTAAACCCTGCCAACCATTCCACAAACGAATACTACTTGACTCGCCAAAGTCAGATGGAATCGAATGTGCGTAGTTATCCTCGTAAATTACCGTTAGCGATAGCGAAAGCACTGGGTTGTTGGGTTACCGATGTTGAAGGTACTGAGTACCTAGATTGTTTGGCTGGGGCAGGAACCTTGGCATTGGGCCATAACCATCCTGCGGTGGTTCAAAGCATCCAAGACACTTTAGCGAGTGGTTTGCCATTACATACCCTAGATTTAACGACACCTTTGAAAGATGCTTTTACTGAAGCGTTACTTTCACACATGCCTGGTGGTCAAGAAGAATACTGCTTGCAGTTCTGTGGTCCTACAGGTGCAGATGGCACAGAAGCGGCAATCAAACTTGCAAAAACCTATACAGGTCGTAGCTCAGTCATCAGCTTCTCAGGTGGCTATCATGGTATGACTCATGGTTCATTGGCGATGACAGGTAACTTGTCTGCAAAAAACGCAGTCAATGGTTTAATGCCTGGTGTTCAATTTATGCCATATCCGCATGAATACCGCTGCCCACTTGGTATTGGCGGTGAAGCGGGTGTAGATGCTTTAACGTATTATTTTGAAAACTTCATTGAAGATGTAGAAAGCGGTGTAACTAAGCCTGCAGCTGTGATTCTTGAAGCAATTCAAGGTGAAGGCGGTGTAGTAACTGCACCAATTAAATGGTTGAAAAAAATCCGCGAAGTGACTGAAAAGCACAACATCGTTTTAATTTTAGACGAAGTTCAAGCGGGCTTTGCACGTTCAGGCAAAATGTTTGCATTTGAACATGCAGGTATTGAGCCAGACGTGATTGTAATGTCTAAAGCTGTTGGTGGTGGTTTGCCATTGGCTGTACTTGCAATTAAACGTAAGTTTGACGCATGGCAGCCTGCAGGTCACACGGGTACTTTCCGTGGTAACCAATTGGCAATGGGTACTGGTCTTGTGGTGCTTAAAACCATTAAAGAACAAAACCTTGCACAAAATGCGCAAGAGCGTGGTGAGTTCTTACAAGCTGAATTGAAAAAATTAGCTGTTGAATTCCCATGTATTGGTAACGTGCGTGGTCGCGGTTTAATGATTGGTATCGAAATTGTAGATGAACGCCAAGAAAAAGACCGTTTAGGTGCTTATCCAGCAGACTCTCAATTGGCTGCTGCTGTTCAAGCTGCATGTTTTGACAACAAATTGTTGCTTGAGAAAGGTGGTCGTGGTGGTACGGTAATCCGTTTACTTTGTCCACTCATCATTACTCAAGAAGAGTGTGTAGAAGTCATCGCTCGCTTCAAGAAAGCAGTTGCTGAAGCGTTAGTCGCAGTTCGAGGCGCATAAGTTTATGGTAGATTTTGCAGAACATCGTAAAGCGTTACTCTGCAATGATGCTCAATCCATTGCTGACTACAGTGCAGCAATGGAACAAGCGACTCAAGCAGTCGCGGCATGGTTGCAAAATGACAAAATGTACACAGGCGGCAGCATTAAAGAATTGCGTGAAGCGATTTCTTTCCAGCCTGCAAAACAAGGTTTGGGTGTACAAAAGTCATTGGAACGCATGGTTGAGCTTTTCTTAAACAAAAGTTTAAAAGTTCATCATCCACATTCTTTGGCACATTTGCATTGTCCAACTATGGTGGCAAGCCAAATTGCAGAAGTTCTCATTAACGCAACCAACCAATCTATGGACTCTTGGGATCAAAGCCCTGCAGGTTCATTGATGGAAGTACAACTAATTGACTGGTTACGTCAAAAAGTTGGCTATGGTGCAGGTCAAGCGGGCGTGTTCACTTCAGGTGGTACGCAGTCTAACTTGATGGGTGTGTTATTGGCGCGTGATGCGTGTATTGCAAAGAACTGGAAAGATGAAAACGGTAATCCGTGGTCTGTTCAGCGCGATGGTATTCCAAGCGATGCAATGCGTAATGTGAAAGTCATTTGTTCTGAAAATGCACACTTCTCTGTGCAAAAGAACATGGCGATGATGGGTATGGGCTTCCAATCGGTTGTTACTGTACCTGTTAATGAAAATGCACAAATGGACGTGGTTGCACTTGAGCAAACCATGGCGCATTTAAAATCTGAAGGTAAGATCGTTGCGTGTGTGGTTGCGACTGCAGGTACAACCGATGCAGGCGCGATTGATCCGCTTAAAAAGATTCGTGACATCACTAATCAATATGGCGCGTGGATGCACATTGACGCAGCTTGGGGTGGTGCATTAATTCTTTCTAACAGTCATCGTGACATGCTTGATGGTATTGAGTTATCAGACTCTGTAACACTGGATTTCCATAAGCATTATTTCCAAACAATCTCGTGTGGTGCGTTTTTGCTAAAAGATGAAGCGAACTATCGTTTCATGCACTATGAAGCAGAATATTTGAACTCTGCTTATGATGAAGAACATGGCGTACCAAACTTGGTGTCTAAGTCATTGCAAACAACGCGTCGTTTTGATGCGTTGAAACTTTGGATGACGATTGAAGCATTAGGTGAAGAGCTTTACGGTTCTATGATTGATCATGGTGTGAAGCTAACCCGTGACGTTGCTGATTATATTAAAGCGACTCCAGGTTTAGAATTGTTGGTTGAACCACAATTTGCTTCAGTGTTGTTCCGTGTTGTGCCTGAAGGTTATCCTGCAGAGTTCTTGGATAGCTTGAACCAAAACGTGGCAGATGAATTATTTGCACGTGGTGAGGCCAATATTGGTGTAACTAAAGTCGGTAATGTTCAATCATTGAAGATGACGACTTTAAGTCCAGTGGCAACACTTGAAAACGTGAAAAACTTGTTAGGCCTAGTATTGGCAGAAGCAGATCGCATTAAAGATGCGATTGTCGCGGGTACTTATACGCCACCAATCGACTAATGCTTTCATTATTCAGATTGTTATGAAATACAACAAAAGAAGTCACTACGGTGGCTTTTTTTGTGTCTGATTAAAAATATTGCAGTGAAGTGTTGTACCGTTCTTGCTTGAATTTTGTGATGGATTGGGTGTTTTGGGCTCAAATAATGCACTGCGGATGTCATAAAAATTACGCAATTGGCGAATAAACCATCAATTTTGGTAGAAAAAACCATAAATAATTGATGACATTGGCATGAATTATTACAATTTGAAATTTAAATACTGAAAAAAAATAAGCACTCTAGTGTTTTATTAGTTATTGATTTTAAATCATTTAAAAATTATTTCAGATACGAAAAGCAAATATAACCAAAGCGTAACAAAGCTGTAACATGGTTGTCATATTATAAAACCACAATGCAGTTATCGAAATAAGTACAAAACTTAATAACAAGTGACGTACTCCGAACTTGCATACTATGAGAGAGAACAGAATGCGCTTTACTAACATCGCCATTGCTTTAGCCGTATCTGCAGCAGCTGTAACAACTGCTAACGCAGCTCGTGACACCATCCAAATCGCGGGTTCTTCAACCGTTCTACCATACGCAAGTATTGTAGCAGAAGAATTTGGTAATACTTTCCCACAATTCAAAACTCCAGTTGTTGGTTCAGGCGGTTCTTCAGGTGGTTTGAAGCAGTTCTGTACAGGTGTGGGTGATAACACAATCGACATCGCGAACTCATCTCGTAAAATTAAAGATTCAGAATTAGCTGCTTGTAAAAAAGCAGGCGTAAACCAAGTTTTAGAAATTAAAATTGGTTACGACGGTATCGTATTTGCTTCTAACGCAAACAAAGCGGCTTACAAATTAAAGCCTTACCATGTATATGCAGCAATTGCAGCTCAATTACCATCTAAAGGTAAAATGGTTGCTAACCCATATACACGTTGGAACCAAATTGACAAAACACTTCCAAACGAGCCTATTACACTTGTAATTCCAGCGTCTAACCACGGTACACGTGAAGTGTTCCAAGAGAAAATGGTTGATGCAGGCTGTGAAGCTTATGCTGCAATCAAAGCATTAGACAAAGATGCGCAAAAGAAAGCGTGTACTACTTTCCGTAAGGATGGTCGTGTAATCGAAATCGCGGGTGACTACACAGAAACACTGGCACGTTTGAAAACTTCTCCAAGCGCAGTAGGTGTATTCGGCTTAGGTTTCTATGACCAAAACCGTGACCGTTTACGTGTTGCAACTGTAAACAACGTAGCGCCATCTGAAAACACAATTTTAAATGGTTCTTACCCTGTATCACGTCCATTGTTCTTCTACGTGAAAGGTGAGCACCTTAAATCAATCAAAGGTTTACCGCAATTTACTGAATACTTCTTGAGCAAGAAAGTATCTGGTAAAGGTTCTAAATTAGACAAAGCAGGTTTGATCTCTATGTCTGACAAAGAGCGTGCACAAGTTCTTGCTAACTTCAAAGCTGGTAAAGCGGTTAAGTAATTTGAGTTAAAGCAGCTGATGGCAGGGAACAACCTGCCATCGGCTTTTTGCTAAGAAATGTTTTTTCAAAAACACAAATTGAAAAAACAGTGGAGAATACATGAATCTGCTACTCATAGGTGTGTTATTGGCGATTATCGCCGTAGCCTATCAAATCGGGTTAAGCAAGAGCCGTAACCTAGCAGGTAAGGGAAATAACTCTGCAATGTTACATTCACGCCCAGGATATTATGGCGCGTTGGTAGCATTATGGTGTGGTATTCCTGCTTTTTTAATTTTGATTGTTTGGAACTTGGTTGAACCAAGTATTCTAGAGCAAGTGGTAATTAATAATGTGCCAGCGCACATTGCTGCAAGCCTAGACCCTGCAAGTACAAGTGTTTTGGTTGATCGCGTACAAGCCATTGCATCTGGTTTTGGTGTAAGTGATACACCTGCTGCATACGAAGTTGCAGCGGCAGAGCAATTAGCGAAAATTGAAACCATTGGTTCTTATGCCAAACTTGCGGTGGTGATCTGTGCGGCCTTATTTGGTTTGCTGTGGGCAAAGAAACGTGTTTCACAACAATTCCGCGCACGTAACCAAGTTGAAAAAATCATCAACATTTCTTTGGCATTATGTTCTGGTGTTGCGATTCTAACTACGGTTGGTATTGTGATGTCCATGTTCAGTGAAGCGATGCGATTCTTTAGTTTCGTTAGCCCACTGGATTTCTTCTTTGGTACAGTCTGGAACCCTGGTTTTAGCACCTCGGGTAGTGCAGATGGCAGTTATGGTTTACTTCCATTACTGTGGGGCACATTGATGGTGAGTGGTATTGCTTTATTAGTTGCAGTACCTATTGGTTTAATGATCGCCATTTACCTTGCAGAATATGCATCGCCTAAATTCCGTGCATGGGCAAAGCCGACCATTGAAGTTTTAGCAGGTATTCCGACCATTGTGTACGGTGTATTTGCCATGATGATCATCGGCCCGTTCCTTAAAACTGCGGGTGCAATCATTGGACTAGATATTAATGCCACGAGTGCATTAACCGCTGGTTTAGTGATGGGCATCATGATTATTCCTTTTTTATCTTCATTGTCTGATGACATTATTACGCAAGTGCCGCGTGCGCTGCGTGATGGTTCTTTAGGCTTAGGTGCAACCAAATCTGAAACCATTCGTCGCGTGGTGATGCCAGCTGCATTACCAGGGGTGATTGGTGCATTCTTACTTGCTGCGTCACGTGCAATTGGCGAAACCATGATTGTGGTGTTGGCTGCAGGTAATAGTCCTTTACTACACGCAAACCCATTAGAAGCGGTATCTACGGTTACGATTACGATTGTGAACCAATTAACAGGTGATACAGATTTCGCAAGTCCGCAGGCATTGGTTGCTTTCGCACTTGGTTTGACCCTGTTCGTGATTACCTTAGGTTTGAACATTGTTGCACTATACATCGTGCGTAAATATCGTGAGCAATACGACTAATGAGTACTTCAAATACATCGTCTTTGGATCAGTTAGATCCACAAGCTGCTGCCGAATTACGTGAACAACGTAAAAAAACCATCGCCAGTTCATTGGGTAAGCGTCATCGTAAGGAAAAAACCTTCCGCTTGATGGGTTTCTCGGCAGTTATTGCAGGTTTATTCTTTGTCGTATTGTTATTCGGCAGTATCTTATCTAAAGGTTTGCCTGCGTTCTGGCAAAGCAGCATGAGCCTTCCAATTTACTTCGATCCAGCGATTGTCAATGCAGGTCCAAAACCTAAGGCGATTGCAGGCGAGTCACCAGCACAATACGAAGACCGTATGATTGCGTGGCAAACCGAAATGGGTATGGTCGATTGGGATGCTTTAATTGTGAATGGTATTGTAGCGAAAGACAAAGCGCTAGAAGCTAAGCGTGATGATCTTGGTTACTTATATACCAGTTCTGAAGCATACCGTCTTCGTGACATGGTCTTGGCAGATCCTTCTTTAATTGGCCAAACCAAAGAAGTGAAAGTGCTTGCAGATGCCAACGTCGATGTATGGCTAGAAGGCAAGATTGACCGCAGCTTACCAGATGAGCAGCAACAATTAAGCCCTGAAGTACGTCAATTGGCAGATCAGCTCGAATCACAAGGTATTATTGAAAGTACTTTCAATACCAATATTTTTGTTAGCCCAGACTCACGTAGTTCTCCAGCGACTTCTGGTTTGGCAGGTGCATTCATGGGTTCATTATTCATGATGCTGATTGTGATCTTTATTTCGATTCCAATTGGTGTTGCATCAGCAATTTACTTAGAAGAATTTGCGCCAAAAAATGCGATTACTGATATTATTGAAGTGAACATCAATAACTTGGCCGCTGTACCTTCTATTGTATTTGGTTTGTTGGGTGCTGCGATCTTTATTGGTTGGATGCATTTACCATTGTCTGCACCATTGGTCGGTGGTTTGGTACTGAGTTTAATGACTTTACCAACCGTGATTATTACCACGCGAGCATCATTAAAAGCAGTGCCACCGTCTATTCGTCAAGCTGCTTTAGGTTTGGGTGCTTCTCGTTTACAAACTGTGTTCCACCACGTACTCCCACTTGCATTGCCGGGTATTTTAACGGGTGCAATTATTGGTGTCGCACAAGCTTTAGGTGAAACCGCACCATTGTTATTAATTGGTATGAGTGCTTTCGTTGCCAGTGTACCAGCAACTCCACTTGATCAATCTACTGCGTTACCTGTGCAAATTTTCTTATGGCAGGGTAATGAATTGCGTAACTTCTTCGAGGGACGTACCGCTGCAGCCATTATCGTACTACTTGCGCTAATGATTGGCTTAAACAGCCTTGCAATTTGGTTACGTAAGAAGTTTGAAGTACGCTGGTAATTGAGGGCAGAGAATATGAATGCTGTAGCAAGCACAGAAAAACAGAATTCCTTAGAACAGGATAAGCAAGTGAATCCACAACAAAGCCAATTTACATCTACCGATGTAGAACAGAAGCAATCATCGACTTCGTTTGTTTCACAATTTGATACGCAAACTTCAAGCAAAAAAGAAGCGAAATCTTCAAATGTAAAGTTAAGCACCAATGACGTGCATGTGTATTATGGTGAGTCTGAAGCCATCAAAGGTATTGATTTAAATATCTATGAAAATGAAGTGATTGCATTTATTGGTCCATCGGGTTGTGGTAAATCGACTTTCTTGCGTACTTTAAACCGTATGAACGACACGATTGATAGCTGTCGTGTGACGGGTAAAGTAATGTTGGATAACCAAGATATTTACGATCCGAACTTAGACGTGGTGTTATTGCGTGCACAAGTGGGCATGGTGTTCCAGAAACCAAACCCATTCCCAAAATCAATTTTTGAAAACGTAGCCTATGGCCCTAAACTGCATGGTTTAGCACGTGATAAGTACGATTTAGAAGAAATTGTAGAAAACAGCTTGCGTAAAGCAGGTTTGTGGGATGAAGTGAAAGATCGTTTGAATCAACCAGGCACAGGTCTTTCTGGTGGTCAGCAACAACGTCTTTGTATTGCGCGTACCATTGCGGTAAGTCCAGAAGTAATTTTGATGGATGAACCATGTTCGGCACTTGACCCAATTGCAACGGCAAAAGTAGAAGAGCTAATTTCTGAACTTTCTACTCAATATACGATTGCGATTGTAACGCACTCAATGCAACAGGCAGCGCGTGTATCTGACCGTACCGCATACTTCCATTTAGGTGATTTGATTGAAGTGAATGCAACTGAAAAAGTATTTACTCAGCCAGACCATCAATTAACAGAAGCATATATTACAGGTCGTTTTGGTTAATCTGCTTAAGTCCTGAAAGCTATTAAAACAGAATCTTAGGATTCTGTTTTTTTGTTATAGTATTGATTGTTTTGTACGCGCAGCGAAAATAAAAAATGCAGTTTCCTTCACAAGAAGAACGACAACAGGCAAAACCAGCACGCCAAGCCACGAAAAAAATAATCGATGCCTTGTTTGGATTTCAACATAGTGCAGAGACGATAGCAGCACTTTTGGTTTTGCTGAGTATTTTATTGGCAACGTTTTTTAACCATGATGGGTGGTTTCCAACTTCTCAAAGCCTCAATATGAGCAATTATCATCGTTGGTTGTATGATCAATTTGTGATAGTTTCAGGTGTGATAGTGCTTGTTGTTTATTTTAGGGTACAGCAGCAAGCAAGTGATCCCCATTTTCGGCAGGCTTGGCGAGACTATATCGATGCCAATGCTAAATTTAAGTTTTATCGCTATGTAAAAGCACAACAAAAAAATAAGTTACCGTTCTTGCACAGTGCAGTAGGTGAATTTCTTTGCGTAATGTGTTTCTGCGTAGGTTTAGTGTGTTTCTATTCAATGCTTACACCTTCAGATCATGAGCGTAGAGGTAGTTTTCTACTGTTTGGTTGGTGGCCGATCAACGCACTTATTATTGGGATTTGCTATCAGGGGCAAATTTGGTTTGCTGTACGTTTAATGGCTGTTCGGCAGATTTCTAAACGATATTTACGATTGATTCAAAAAGAAGCTGCTTTAAGATAGAAAAAGTATTGAAAAAGTCGAAATTGACCTAATGTAGTCCTAATAAACCGAATTAAATTGAGAACTCATTTTTATGTTATTTCATTTACCTAAACTACCTGCCGAAATTCGGATTAGTCATTTGAATGCGCGAATTAATGAACAACGAAAAAAAATTGCGCAAACCACGGCATCTAAACTCGAGCTATTACAACTTTCACAACAAATGGCACGTGAAGCGCGCGCCCGTAAAAAGAACAATCAAAAAATTTATGTGTTGGATTTTAAAGGTGATACTGCTGCGTCTGCTGTAGAGCAATTGCGTGAAGAAATCACCCTAATTTTGGCAACGGCCAAAGCTGGACGTGACCGTGTTGTGGTACGTTTGGAAAGTCCAGGCGGTATGGTGCATGGTTATGGGCTTGCAGCTGCACAATTGGTACGTTTGCGTGATGCAGGTTTCCATCTCACGATTTGCGTCGATAAAGTCGCAGCAAGTGGTGGCTATATGATGGCATGTATTGGTTCAGAAATTGTGTCAGCGCCATTTGCGATTTTGGGTTCTATTGGCGTAGTGGCACAAGTGCCTAACTTTAATCGCTTGCTCAAAGAAAAAAATATAGATTTTGAGATGTACACAGCAGGTCAATACAAACGCACTGTGACCATGTTTGGTGAAAATACCGAAGAAGGCAAGGCTAAGTTTGAAGAAGAATTGCAACAAACTCATGTACTATTTAAACACTTTGTCGAAAAATACCGTCCACAACTGAATGTTGAAAAAGTGGCAACAGGTGAGCATTGGTATGGTCAGGATGCACTGGATTTAAACTTGGTAGATAAGTTACAAACCTCAGATGAATACTTACTAAGTTTGTTGCCACAGCATGATATTTATGTGATTCAAACCCGTAAAAAGCCAACTTTGGGTGAAAAACTGGGTTTGCAAGCTGCACAAATGGCAGACAGTTTGATTCCTGCAGTGATGAATAAACTGGTTGATAGCCTAAGCAAAGCCAACAGCAGTTTGTTGCAAATCCGTGATCCTAAACTGTAATAGTGATGATCTAACTTCTAAAATTTATCTAAAAATTGCGCTCAATTGAGCGCAATTTTTTTATTCACTTTTATTCAAAAATATAGGGTCTTTGATTTAAGCATCTTAATTTTCAATTCAGCTTGATGTTATATCTTTGTGATAAGAACAAAACCACCTTGATAGATTGAATATGCAAACAAATAGTGTGCCCGCGAAGCAATCAACATCTACAGATTTAATGATTCGCTTTTTGCATGTGGTGATGCTGCTAAGTTTTACAGGGGCTTACTTAACAGGTGATGCGGAAGAATGGCATCAGTTACATATGGCTTTTGGCTATACGTTGGGGATTAGTTTAGCTTTACGAATCGTATGGCAGGTGTTGAGTATGTTGAACAGCACACAGCCGACAGGAATTTCTAAACGTTTAGGCATGATTCAACAATTTGTAAAACGCGATTGGAAACAGCCACAGCAGTTTTTTTCATTACCGTTTTTAAAGTCAGGCAGTTCCAGTGCGTTTCAATTCAGTATTTTGTTGATTTGGTTGGCATTGCCTTTAACTGTGTTGGTTGGATTTTTCACCGATTATACCCAAAGTCATACTTTAAAAGAGCTACATGAATTTGCAGCAAATTTATTCTTAGCTGCGGTATTGGTGCATTTAGCGAGCTTAACTGTAAGCGTCCGCTGAACCCCATGCCTATTTTTTAATTCGGTTCAGGTTTCCAGCGGTGTGGTAGCAATTCTTCAATCTGAGTCACTTTATGTGTCGGCAACCTTTTCAGCACATCACTTAAATAGGCATAGGGATCCAGCCCATTCAGCTTTGCTGACTGGATTAATGTC